>DAOTWL010000325.1:0-3132 GCA_034435875.1 Anaerolineae bacterium | reverse complement strand
GTCGGCGGTGCGCAGATAGAGCGCCACCAGCCGCTCCCGCTCCTCGCTGCACCAGTCCTCGTAGAGACAATCCTCCAGATAGTCGCCCCCATAGAGGGCCAGGGCCCTCACCGGCACGAATTTTTGACTGGAGTCTGGCGATTCTTGAAAACGTGCAGAAATCTCCAAATAGGACGCAGATTTCCGCAGGCTTCGCCCGCAGATTCTGCGGTTCTACGAGCGGCTTGGAGGGCAACTGGTGCGGGAGCAAGAAATTGAGATTGGAGGAATCTCGCTTCCTGAAGTGGGTTACGGGTGGTCCGACCTTGAAGCGCTGGCGAGTATGGATATGGGGTAGAAGGCATCTGGCTTGCCAGAAGCCTGACGTCTGACCAGAATATATCCAGGCATCTTGGGTAGCCGGATATTAGGGAAGAGCAGTCCGGGGTGGGCCCTTTGGCCCACCCCGGACTGTTCCCCACCTCCTCACCAGAACGCCCCCCTTCCTCTCTCCCTCTCACCAGCGGGGGCAAAGATATCCTCCACCACGCCCAACTCCACCAGCCGGTCGGCCAGCAGCCGGAGGGTCCACCACTGGCGCCCTTCGGGAGCCGCACTCTGGGCCAGGGTCATCCGCTGGGCTTCCTGATGGCCGTCCAGGCGAGGCCGTCGGCAGAGGTGAGGCCAGTCATACAGGGCGGCCTCCCACCCTTGCTGGGCGGATCGCCGCGGAGCATCTCTTGCAACTTTTGCTGTTCTTCTTCAGCCAGCCGCACAACCTATTTCTTGGTGCGCACGGTTCATCTCTTTTGCGGATGATCTGGATGATACCACGCAGCAGGTGCATTTCTATCGTATTTCTAATCTTCCTCTTGCGCAATTCTAACGCGCCTGTGGCATGATAGGGGCGCAATGGGGGAGCAAAATCCGCTCCCGAATCCCTGAGGGCAAAGGAGGTGATGAGCCATGTTGATGCGATGGGAACCGTTCCGGGAGTTGGTCAGCCTGCGCGAAGCGATGGATCGGCTGTTGGAGGAGTCCTTCGTTCGCCCGTGGGGGGCTCTCACCCGCTGGACCGAAGGCCCGGCAGTGGATATGTACGAGACGGATGATGCGGTGGTGGTGAAGGCCGCCCTGCCGGGGGTGAAGCCGGAGGACGTGGAGATCAGCGTCACGGGCGACACGCTCACCCTGCGGGGCGAGGTCAAGCGGGAGGAGAAGATCCAGGAGGAGAACTATGTCCGGCGGGAGCGCTACTACGGCTCCTTCTGCCGCTCCCTGCTCCTGCCCACCCGGGTCGTCCCCGACGACGCCGAGGCCGTCTTTGAGAACGGGGTGCTTACCCTGACGCTGCCGAAGGCTCAGGAGGTCAGGCCCAAGACCATCAAGGTGAAGGCCAAAAAGTAAACCTGAACCGGACCGGCGCCTCTAAGGCGCCGGTCTCTCCAATTCTCGTTGAGCAGGAGGTGCGCAATGGCATTCTTTGCTCCCTTTCGGGAAATGATGAGTCTGCGGGAAGCGATGAACCGTCTGTTTGAGGAATCGTTCGTCCGCCCGTGGAGCACGTGGCGGCGGGGCACGCCGGAGGAGCCGCTGCGGCTGCCGGTGGATGTCTACACCACCCCCGATGAGATTGTTGTGGTCGCTTCGGTGCCGGGCCTGCTACCCGAAGAGGTGGACATCTCCATCCAGGGGGACACGCTGACCATTCGGGGGGAACTGCGACCGCCACTGGACAACGTGGAGTATCTCTTCCAGGAGCGGCCCTCCGGCCCCTTCGCCCGCTCCCTGGTGCTGAATATCCCGGTGGATGTGGAGAAGGCGGAGGCGACCTTTGAGAACGGCGTGCTCACCCTCACGCTGCCCAAAGCGGAAGAGATCAAGCCGAAGACGATCAAGGTGAAGACGAAATAGCGCAGAAAGCGCGAAAGACGTCGGGAGGTGCCGGGCGCTTCCGAAGTGCCCGGCACCTCTTTATTCCTCCCTGACCTCAAATTCGCCCTCCACGACGGAGGGCTCCTCCGCTGCCCACTCGCTGATTTTTGCCCCCAGGGCCCGCAGGTGCTCCCGAACCACCTCTGCCGGTGCCAGTTCTATAAAGAGTTTCAGGCTCAGGAGGAGAATGGCGATATCGTCCAGTTGTCCCAGACCCAGGCCCAAGTCGGGCAGGATGTCTGCGGGGGAGAGGACGTAGATGAGCGCGGCCGGGGGAATCAGTTTCAGCCCCCAGGGTACCCGTCGGTCTTTGAAAAGCCGCCAGGCCAGGCGGAATTGCCGGACCAGTTCTTTCGCCCAGGAGATGAACACGTTGGTCTCCTCCGGAGTGGCCAGGGGATACTGCTGATTGGGCCGGGTAGTTAATGACTGGTTCATTTGTGCCTCCTGTGATGAGGACCGGAAGGGCTCAAGACCCAGACCATGAGCCCACTCAGGGAGAGCCCCGATAGAGCCAATCCCAGGTAAAAAGAAACAGGCTGATAGTATAATTGTACAATGTGATCTCCTGGTGTCAATGGGACTGCTCGCAGAGCGGTATATGCCCGCAGAACCGGCACAGGCTGACCGTCCACCGTGGCGCGCCATCCCGGATACCAGGGATCGCCAACAACCAGAAAGCCCGCCCGAGGAGTCTGAACCCGGAACGAGATTGCTTCGGACTCCCGGGAAAGGAGTTGGATGGTGGGAGAAAAGGGCATGCCCACCGAGACAGGAAACGTCCAGGCACGGTCCAGAATCACCACCTGTAAGGGGTCAAATTCTCCGTCCCGGAGAGCGCGGATGGCTGTTTCGTCGTCAAAGACGATGGACTCGTAGACTAAACGATAGCGCGGGAAGGATTTTTCCAGACACTCAAGGTGCAACTGTGCTTCCCGGCCGGGCAGGGAAACAAGACGATAAGACGGAAATGGAATGGGCGACTCGTCTTCCCTCCAGATATAACAGCCCACTCCCATCAACGCCCAAACTCGCTCTCCGGGGACTTTCTCCCGGAACCGATGGAAAAACCGGCTGGTAAAGGTCAAATGCCCATGCAAATCCTCCAGGCCCATCAGAGCGGGCCAGTCGCCGGTCAAATGCCCCCGCGTATCAATCCGATACCCCTTTGCCTCCGCAGGTATCCATTCCGGGAGAATCGGTGGCTGCACAATCTGA
>DAOTWL010000324.1:0-3274 GCA_034435875.1 Anaerolineae bacterium | reverse complement strand
GTCGGCGGTGCGCAGATAGAGCGCCACCAGCCGCTCCCGCTCCTCGCTGCACCAGTCCTCGTAGAGACAATCCTCCAGATAGTCGCCCCCATAGAGGGCCAGGGCCCTCCGGTACCGCTCCAGCGCCCCCTCCGGGTCCCCTTCCAGGAGACGGTCGCCCTCGGCGATGAGCGCCTCCAGTTCCTCCACGTCCAGCCAGAGGTCGGTGCCGGGGCGCAGGCCGTAGCGGGAGCCATCCCGGGCGATGTAGGCGGAGGGAACCCCCTCCGGTCGGCCCGGCTCCAGGACCTTGCAGAGGGTACTGAGGGCCACTTTGAAGTCCCGTCGGGCCGTCTCCGGGTCCAGGTCGGGCCAGAGCATCTCCAGAATTTGGTCCCGGTCCAGCATCCGGCGCCGATGGGTGATGAGGACCTGGAAGAGCCGCCGGGCCTTCTCCCGCCGCCAGTCCGGCGGGGCGATCTCCTGCCTCCCTCGCCAGACCCGGAACTCCCCCAGCGTCTGGACCCGCAACTGGTAGCCGGGGTGGAACTCCACATTTTCCAGGCCCAGGGCACGCAGCAGCCGCTCCGCACAGGCGCGGTGGATGTCGGCCCGCCGGGCATAGACCAGCAGCGGGACACTCATCCGGGGGTCGGGCGGAGCCAGGAGGGGGGCGCGGGTGAAGAGGTAATCGTAGCCCCAGGTGTGGACCAGCCGCAGGAGTTCCTCCAGGTCCCGCCGGAGCCGGGCCTCGTCCCCCGTCCGCCACCAGACCTGGCAGAGCCACAGCCGGGCGACGGCCTCGCCGTAGGGGTCGCTGCACTCCCGGAAGGCGGCGAGGGCATCCGTCAGCCACTCCAGCGCGCGGGGGAACTCGCCCGCCAGGGTGTACCCGGCGCCCAGGGAGACGCGGATGAGGGCGGTGATCCACTCGTCTCCGGCCTGCTGGGCGATGGCAACCCCCTGGCGGGCCGCCTCGGCGGCCGAGTCCAGTTCCCCCTGATAGCCGTGAGCGCGACTCAGTCCCCAGAAAGCCTCCACCTTGAGGCGGGGGACCGCCAGGGTCTCGCCGATGGCGATGGCTTCCTGGTAGCACCGGCAGGCCTGGGCGTATCCCTGAGGGTCATCCCGGATCAGCCAGGCGTGCCCCTGCCGCATGTAGCCGACGGCGGTCACGAAGGGAGAATGCAGGAGTTGACCCCGCTGGGTCCCTTCCACCGCGCAGCGGTACGCCTCCTCCGCCTCGCCCTGGAAGGCCAGGATGAGGGAGAGGAGCAGGAGCGTCTCCCGATGGGCGCGGGGGCGGAGGACCGGCTCCCGTCGCTCCCGCTCCGCCTGCTCCTCCAGCATCCGGCGCGCCTCGTTAATCCGACCGGTCCGCAGCAACACCCGGACGGCCAGTTCGGCCTCTCCGGGCCCCTCCTCCCGCAGGGCACGGGCCTGGGCGCGCAGTTGCTCCGCCTCCTCCGGCCGGCCCAGGTTGAGCCGGTTCTCCGCCAGCAGTTCCAGCAGCCGGGCGCGGCTCTCCCGGTCTTCCTGGCCGTCGGCGAGACGGAGGGCCTCCTGGAGGATGTGCTCGGCCTGGGCGGGGTTGACGGTATCCAGATAGATGCGCGCCTGTCCCCGCAGGGCCTGCCCGACGCCCCGCAGGTCGTTCCGCAGACGGTACCGCTCTTCCGCGTGCTTGTACCAGCCCAGGGCCTCGTTGAAACGGCTGCGCAATCGGGCGATGTCCCCCAGATAGACCAGCAGCGCCGGATGAGCCTCCAGCATTGCGGGGGGGAGGGCACCGATCCAGAGGGCCAGCGTATCCAGTCGTCCGGCCTGGACCATTTCGCGGCCCAGGTGCTCCAGAATCGCCGCGGCGCGTTCAAATTCCTGCGCGGCCAGAAAATGGTGGACTGCCTCCGCCCGGTCGCCCAGTTCCAGGAAACACTGTGCGGCACGTCGGTGGGCCTGACACGCCTCTTCCGGGGATAACTGCCGGTAGAGAAACTCCTGAAACAGATGGTGATAGCGGACATGCCCTTCGCCCAGGTCCACCACGAAGAGCCCGTTCTCCACCAGGTGCTCCAGCATCCGGGCACTGTCATCCGTCTCCCGCAGGCGGTCGCAGAGGACGGGCGTCATTTCCCGGAGGACGGCTGTGGTGAGGAGAAAGTCCCGGACCGGGGGTGGCTGTTGCCGGAGGACTTCCTGGGCCAGGTAGGAAAAGAGGCTCTCTGTCGGTCCGAAGATGCGCTTCAGGGCCTCCGGCACGGTAGAGGCTCCCCGACTGTGCAATGTCTGCCAGACCAGTTGCAGGGCAATCGGCCATCCCTCGGTCCGGTCCGCCAGGAGGGAGACCTCGGAGGGGGAGAGGGGAAGGCCGTACTGATGACCGAAGAGGGCCGCGATTTCCTCCGGCGTGAAGGCCAGTTCGTCCTGACGGATCTCCAGGACCTCCCCCCGTGCCCGCCAGGCGATGAGGGAGGGGAGGCGAAGAGAGTGACGGGTGGAGAGGATGGTGTGAAGGGGGTGTATCGCCCGGCCGATCAGCCGGTCCAGCAGAGAGAGGGTCTCTAGGGAAGGGTTCAACAGGTGCGCGTCGTCTACTACCAGCAGGTGGGGCGTGCCCAGGTGCTCGGTCAGCCCGTCGGCCAGCGCATCCACCGACGCGGCCCAGGCTCTCTCTCCGCCCCCCTCTTCCAGAAGGGCCAGCGGGAGCCGTACGGCTTCGGGACAGAAGGGACGAAAGCCGTGGAGTAGATGGAGAAGGAAGGTCATCGGGTTGGCGTCTTCCACGTCCAGGTGGTACCAGACGATGGGGAGACCTTCCTGGGAGAGGGCGGCCAGGGCGGTGCTCTTGCCGTATCCGGCCCCGGCCTGGAGAATGGTCAGGCGGTAGTCCAGCGCCTCCAGCAAGCGTCGGGTGAGGCGCGGCCGGACCAGCACCCGCCGGTGGGGGCGCGGCGGGAGCAACCGGGTACGGACAACCGTCGCTTCCGGTGACATAGCGTTTCTATTATAGCCGTGAAGCGACCGGAAGGCAAGCGGGGTCGGCGCTTGCGCCGGGAGCGGGAGCGCCTCCTGGAAGCCTGGAACCGGAGCACCGACCGCCACTGACGCTTCACGCGTCACGTTTCACCCTTCCCGTTTCACGCCCTGTTGCCCAACAACGAGAATTGGGCTATACTTATGCACTGATTGAATCGTGGTAAGACGCAGGGCGGGCTTTCAGCCCGCCATATTTGGGGACAGCTTGGAAAGGCTGTCCTACATCTGGGGGTTCTTGCACCCGTTAGAGCGCCGCCAC
>DAOTWL010000323.1:0-2530 GCA_034435875.1 Anaerolineae bacterium | reverse complement strand
AGTTCAGACGGCACTCCACTTCGTTTCGTGCCTGACTACGAACAGTTCAGACGGCACTCCACTTCGTTCCGTGCCTGACTACGAACAGTTCAGACGGCACTCCACTTCGTTCCGTGCCTGACTACGAACGGTTCAGACGGCACTCCACTTCGTTCCGTGCCTGACTACGAACGGTTCAGACGGCACTTCGTAGGACGGCCTTTCTAAGCCGTCCGGACGGGCTGAAAGCCCGTCCTACAACCGCCTCACCCCCGGGCCAGTTGGGCAACAGCCCGCAGCGCCGCGTCCACCTCCTCCCGCGTGTTGAAAGCCCCCAGCGCGAAGCGGACGGTCCCGGAGGGGAAGGTGCCGATAGTCCGGTGGGCGGCCGGCGCGCAGTGCAATCCCACCCGGCACATGATGCCGTACTCCTCGTCCAGCCGCATCCCCACCTCCGAGGGCTCCATCCCGGCGATGTTGAAGGATACAGCGGCCGTCCGCAGGCGCGCGTCCGCCGGCCCGTAGACGGTCACCCCGGGGATTTCCCGCAGGCCGTCCGAGAGGCGCCCGCTCAGAGCGACCTCGTGGGCGCGGATGGCCTCCACGCCCTGCTCCAGCACCCAGCGGACCCCGGCCTCCAGCCCCGCCAGCCCCACCGCGTTGGGCGTCCCGCTCTCGCACATATCCGGCAGGAAGTCCGGCTGCTCCTCCCGCTCCGACCGGCTCCCCGTCCCGCCCCGGATGAGGGGCCGGAATTCCTCCAGCGGGACCCGCTCCCCGATAATCAGCCCCCCGGTGCCCGTCGGCCCGTAGAGGGACTTGTGCCCCGTGAAGGCCAGCAGGTCAATTCCGTCGGCCTGCATGTCTATAGGGACGGCGCCCCCGCTTTGCGCCGCGTCCACCACCAACAACGGGCCGTTCGTCTGGCGAAGGGCCCGTCCCACCTCCGCCACCGGCAGGAGGGTCCCCGTCACATTGGAGGCGTGGTTGAGGACGACCAGGCGGGTGTGGGGGCGGATGGCTGCCAGCACTGCCCGCGGGTCCAGCATCCCCTCCGGGGAGCAGGGCACAACGGTCACCTCCACCCCTTCCCGCTCCAGCGCCCGCAGGGGCCGCATCACCGAGTTGTGCTCCATGCTGGAGGTGACGACGTGGTCGCCCGGACGCAGCAGTCCCCGCAGGGCCAGATTGATCCCCTCCGTGGCGTTCATCCCGAAAACCACCCGCAGCGGGTCGGGGGCGTTGAAGAGTTGGGCCACCGCCTCGCGCGCGGCGTAGACGATGCGCCCGGCCTCCACCGAGAGCCGGTGGCCGGAGCGGCCCGGATTGGCGCCGACCTCGGTCATGAAGCGGGCCATCGCCGCCAGGACCCCCGGCGGCTTGGGCCAGGACGTGGCCGCGTTGTCCAGGTAAATCATTTTATCACCTCAATCCCCGGCTCCCCCTCCACCACCTCCCCGACCTCCCAGAAGGGCTGGTCCAGCGCCCGGCACGCTTCGGCAAAGCGGTCCATCTCGGCGGCGGGGATGGCGGCCAGAATCCCTCCGTTGGTCTGCGCGTCAAAGAGAAGCATCCGGACCTCCTCCGGAGTGGACGGGTCAAAGGTCACCCACTGGCCGAAGTGCATCTCGTTGGCCGCCGTCCCGCCGGGGAAGAGCCACAGGTCGGCCAGGGGACGGGCGGCCTCCAGGATGGGGACCCGGTCGGCCCAGATTCGGAAACGGACCCCGGCCGCCAGGGCCATCTCCGTAGCGTGGCCCAGGAAGCCGAAGCCGGTGACGTCGGTGGCGCCACGGGCGGAGGTGGCGTGGACGGCCCGGACCGCGTCCCGGTTCAGCCGGAGCATCCAGGGGACGGCCTGGGCCAGTACCTCCGGGGAGGCCTGTCCGGATTTGTAGGCGGTGGTGATGATGCCGGAGCCCAGGGGTTTGGTCAGGACCAGCCGCTCCCCCGGCCGCGCGCCGCCTTTCAGGAGCAGTCGCTCCGGAGCCACCGTCCCGACCACAGCCAGGCCGTACTTGGGCTCTTTATCGTCCATCGTGTGCCCGCCGGCGACAATGACGCCCGCCTCCCGGGCCTTCTCCATCCCGCCCCGGAAAATCTCGGCGGCGATCTCCGGCGGCATGTCCGAAGGGATCGCGGCCAGGTTGAGGGCCAGGAAGGGCCTCCCGCCCATCGCGTAGACGTCGCTGATGGAGTTGGCGGCAGCGATGGCGCCGTAGGTGTAGGCGTCGTCCACCACCGGCGCGAAGAAGTCCGCCGTGACGACCAGCAGAGTGCCGTTCTCCATCCGGTAGACGACGGCGTCGTCGGGCGAGCCGAGCCCCACAATAACGCGCTCGCTCTCCTCCAGCGAATCCAGCAGGGGGCGCAGGACCTGCGCCAGGGCCCCGGGGGCCAGTTTCCCCGCTCAACCCGCACAGGAGGCAATCTGGGTCAGCCGGGTGAAGTCTCGTTTGGGCATGGGGTCTCCTTGCCCTCACCCCACCCCCTAGCCCCCTCCCCTCTCCCGCTGAGCGGGAGAGGGGAGGGGGTGGCGGCGAAGCCGCCG
>DAOTWL010000322.1:0-6407 GCA_034435875.1 Anaerolineae bacterium | reverse complement strand
TACTGGCCCGGTGTGAAGGAGCGCATTCGGGAGGCTGTGGGAGCTACCGGTCCCCGGACTTCTCTTCTCACGTTTGCTGAACGATTTTTCTATCGGGATGGGGTTTATGTGGAACACGGCAACCAGTACGGGGACCCGCTGAACTCCCTGGACGACTTTGAAAACCCGGTGGACCCCCGCCATCCCGACCGCCTGAAGATGCCCGTGGGTTCCCGTTTTGTCATTGAATTTTTCAACCATGTGGAGTCCGAGAAGTGGTGGGTGGATGCGGTCAAGCCGATCACTGCCCTCATCGCCTACGGGATGGTGCTGGAGACCTCCTTCGCCTTGAAGGCGCTGGCCATCCTGCTCACCGCCATCCCGGGGATGGTTTTTCATCCTTATGCCGTCGGGCAGGGAGAGCCGTCGCCGCTGGACGCCGTCCGCGCGGGCGATGTGGAGGGTGTGGCCCGCCGCTACGCGGACGACCCGGACTTCCGCCGGAGAATGGATGCGGCGCTGGAAGAGTATCTGGGGGGCATCGGGCCCTCTTCGCCCGCCGCTCGCGCCGGGACGGGGAACGCGGCCAGGATTCATCAGGCCATCCGGCGCTTCCGGGCGTTGGTTCCGCGCCTTTTCCGCCGCGCCGCCCGGACCGAACCGGCACGGCCTGCCCTTCTGGAGACCGGCCAGCGCATCAGCCGGGGGTTCAGCGATAGCCTGGTGAAAGTGGCCCAGCAAATCATTCAGCAACAGGGGGTTTCTCTGGTCGTCTTCGGCCACACTCACCACGCGCGGCTGGAGGTCCTGGAGAGGGGCGTGTATGCCAACAGTGGCACCTGGACCTGGTGGCGGGATTTCTCCAGGGCCAGCCTGGAGGATTGGCGGCAATTACTGGAACATCCTGAGCATTTCCTGACCCCCCACTACCTGACCTACGTGCGCGTGGACCCCGGCCCCGAAGGTCATCTCCGGGCATCCGTCCATGACCTGAGTGGCAATCTTCCTCTCCCCAGGGAAGCGGTGGGGGTCATTTAAGACGATGGTCATCCCGAAATCCCGCCGTTTGTCACTCTCCATTTGGCCGGGTTGAGGTATCATGCAAAGCGAGGTGGGCGTGGCCGACGCCGTGCAGCAGGCGGTCTCCCCAAGCCACATCGCATCTCTCCTCCTTTCCTTGGCTGGCGGTCCCCCGGGTTCCCCCCGCCCGGGGGACCATCTTTTATGGCATCCTCATTGCCCTCCTGGGCGCGCAGCAGTGGCGTTGCCCGATATTGCCCCATCCTCATCCGCATATCGGAACTCGCCGACCCGTTTTAGCGTCTAAAAAAAGAACCGAATCGGCGATTGGCCGATTCCACGGCGCCGGTGTGCGCGGTAGGTCTGCAGGAAATCGTGGCGGCGCTCTAACGGGTGCCAGAACCCCCAGATGCAGGACAGCCTTTCCAGGCTGTCCCCAAATATGGCGGGCGGAAAGCCCGCCCTACGCCTTACCACGATTCAATGCAGTGCTACTGGGGCGCCCAATTCCCGAAACAAGGAGGAGAGATGAAACCCAAATTCTGGCTGATAGCCCTGCCGATTCTGTTGCTTCTGACGGCATCTTCCTGTGGGCAGGCTGGACCGCCCCCTACTCTGGCCGCCGGTGAACCGGCGCGAGCGCTGGGAGGAGGCGTCTCCTACGTCCCCGGGGGTACCATCACCCAGGGATTGGTCGCCACAGGCATGGCAACCGTCAGCGCCGAGCCGGAAATCGTCCAGGTCACCTTTGGCGTGGACCTGCGGGGCGAAGACCCGGCGGCGATGGTGAACGAGGCGGCCCAGAAAATCAACCGGGCCATTGCAGCGGCCCGGGAGGTGGGCGTAGATGAGAAGGACATCCAGACCACCGGCTACAATGTATGGGTGGAGACCGTCTACGACCCGCAGACCGGACAACCCGCCGGACAGGTGGTCTATCATGTCTCCCACTTCGTGACGGCGACGTTGCGGGACCTGAGCAAGACCGGAAACCTGCTGGCCGCCGTGATAGAGGCTGGCGCCAATTCCATCTCCGGCGTGGGTTTCACCGTGGAGAACCCCGACGCGCTGGTCAAAGAAGCGCGGCAGAAAGCGCTGGAGAACGCCCGCGCCCAGGCCGAACAGATGGCCCAGGCTCTGGGCATCTCTCTGGGCAAGCCGGTCCTGGTGGTTGAGGGAGGAGGATACCCTGTTGCTACCGTGGCCCGGCTGGAGGACATCGGCGGCGGCGGCGTGGAGCCGCCCTCCATTTCCCCCGGCGCCGTCTCCGTCACCGTCAGCGTCCAGGTGGTCTACGAGATTCGGTAGCCCTTGGGGAACCAGGAGGTGCCGGGCACGAAAGCGCCCGGCACCTCTTTTTATCGCCGGGTTGCCCAAATTCCCCTCCGGACGTACAATATCCGGCGGAAAGGATGAGCCAGAATTCGCCTCAACTCCACCGTACCCTGGCCTGGCCCCGCGTGGCGCTGCTGGCGACGCTGGCCCTGGGCATCGCCGCCCGCCTGGCCCAGTACCTCGGCAACCGCTCCCTCTGGCTGGACGAGGCGTACCTGGTGCTGAACATCCTGGGCCGGGATTTCTCCGGCCTCCTGTACCCGCTGGATCACCACCAGATTGCCCCGCTCCTCTTCCTCTGGGCCGTCAAACTGGCCGTCTCTCTCTGGGGGGACGGCGAGGCGGTTTTGCGACTGGTCCCCCTCATCGGGGGCGTCCTGTCCCTCCTGCTGTTCTACCCCCTGGCCCGGCGGGTGCTGGGCCCTCCTGGCGCGTGGCTGGCGACCGCACTGCTGGCCTGGTCTCAACCGCTCATCTACTACGCCTCCGAGGTCAAGCCCTATGCCACCGACGCTCTGACTGCCATCGCGGCCTGCGCGCTGGCCCTGCCCCTGATAGAGGGCCCGGCGGCGGAACGGCCCTCCTATCGCCGCCTCCTTCTCACCGGCGTCCTGGGCGCGCTGATGCCCTGGTTCTCCTACCCCTCCGCCTTCGTCCTGGGGGGACTGGCGGTGGCGATGCTGGCGACCCCCCTCCTCCGGCGCCGGTACCGGCTGGCGCTGCGCCTGGCAATCCCGCCCGTCCTCTGGGGGCTGAGCCTGCTGGCGCTCTACGGGGCCGTCCTCCGGCCTGGCCTGGGCGACCCGTTCCTGCGCACCTTCTGGCGGGAGTTCTTTGCCCCATTCCCGCCCCGGTCTCTGGTCGACCTGTACTGGTACCTCCAGGCCTGGTTTGACTTCCTGGTCTTCGCCGGGGGACTGCCCTTCTACGGCCTGGCGACCTTCGCATGGCTGGCCGGAGGGATCACCCTCTGGCGGAGCGGGCGCCGCCCGCTGGCTCTGGCCCTGCTCCTGCCGCTTCTGGGCGCGACGATCGTCTCTATGCTGAAACTCTACCCTCTCTACATCCGGGTCATCCTCTTCGCCGTACCGCCTACTTTCCTGCTGGTTGCCTGTGGTGGGGAGGCTGTTTATCGGGCCCTCGCCGCCCACTCCCGCGCCCTCGCGAGCGTCTGGGTCGCCCTCCTGGTGCTCCACCCGTTCTACCGTTCCCTGACCGTACTGAGCACCCCCTGGGTCAACGAGGAGGTCCGCCCGGCGATTCAGTACATCCGCGACCACCGGCAGGAGGGGGACCGGGTGTACGTATATCACGGCGCGGCGCCGACGTTCGCCTACTACGCGCCCCGCTTCGGCCTGGACGACCCGGCGGTCTACCGGTTGGGCCGGGCTTCCAATGGGGATTTTGCCGTTCTCCAGGAGGACGTGGCCCGTCTGCCTCCGGGGCGGGTATGGGCCCTGTTCGCGCACATTTATTCCTTCAACGGCATCAGTGAACAATCCTTCTTGCTTGCCCAACTGGACAGACGAGGGGCACAATTAGACCGCCTGGAAGTCCAGAACGCGGCCGTCTTTCTCTACGACCTGAGGTAACCTTCTTCGAGGTAGCCTGAAAAGTCGCTCGTAGTCAGGCACGGAACGAAGGGGAGTGCCGTTTGTAGTCAGGCACGGAACGAAGGGGAGTGCCGTTTTGTCCTAATGGAACGCCACTCCGCTTCGCCTCGGCGGGTGGCGCTTCGTGGCTGACTACGAACCTCTCTATTCCCCTCGCGATATTTTTCAGACAAGCTCTTACCGGTGAGGAGCGAGACAATGGGTCTGAAACCTGACCGCTGGATTCGCCGGATGGCGCTGGAGCACCGGATGATAGAGCCCTTCGTGGACCACCAGGTCCGGGATGGCACCATATCCTATGGCCTTTCTTCCTACGGCTACGACATCCGCGTCGCCGACGAGTTCAAAATCTTCACTCCGGGACTGGGGGACCTGACCGTCGTGGACCCCAAATGGTTTGACACCCGGGCGATGGTGGATTTCAAGGGAGACGTCTGCGTCATCCCACCGAACTCCTTTGCGCTGGGGCGGTCGGTGGAGTACTTTCGGATTCCGCGCAACGTCCTGTGCATTTGTCTGGGGAAATCCACCTACGCGCGGTGCGGGATTATCGTCAACATCACCCCCTTTGAGCCGGAGTGGGAGGGGTACGTTACGCTGGAAATCTCCAACACCACCCCGCTTCCGGCCAAAATCTACGCCGGGGAAGGGATCGCCCAGGTCCTCTTCTTTGAGGCCGATGAAACGTGCGAGGTCTCCTACGCCGATAAGAAGGGCAAGTACCAGGCCCAGAAGGGCGTCGTTCTGCCCCGGCTGTAGGCGCCCCCTGTTGCAACGCCGGCAGGATTCTCCCCAGATTGACAATCGGGCACTGCCGTGTTATAACGGCGAAGAGTGTCCTCTCGCTCGGAGTCAGGCACGAAATGGAGTAGAATGCCGCCGTTCGCAGTCAGGCACGGGCGGAGTGCTGGAAACGCGACTCCGCTTCGCTGCGTCGCTGCTACGAACGGTTCGTAGTCAGGCACGGAGCGAAGCGAAGCGCCGTTTTGAGGGATCACCCCAATGAGCACACCCATCCGCATCCTGGTTGTAGACGACGAACTGGGCATCCGCGAGGGATGCCGGCGAGTGCTGGTCCCCCAGGGATTTGAGGTGGACGTGGCGGAGAACGGCCCTGCGGGGTTGCGCAAACTCCGGGAATCCCGCTACGACGTCCTCCTCCTGGACATCATGATGCCCGGCATGGGCGGCATAGAAGTCCTCCACCAGGCCCGTGAGATAGACCCCGACCTCATCTGCATCATCATCACCGGTTACGCCACGGTGGAGTTGGCCGTACAGGCCATCCGCGAGGGGGCCCACGATTTCATCGCCAAGCCCTTCTCCGCCGATATGCTCCTCCAGGTTGTCAACCGGGAACTGGAGCGGCGCGCCCTGCGCAAAGAGGCCGAGCGGCTCCGGGCCCTGGAGGAAGAGGCCCGGGAACTGGCCCGGGCCAAAGAGGAACTGGAGCAGCTGGACCGGTTCAAGACGACCTTTATGTGGACGGTAGCCCATGAACTGCGCGCGCCGCTGAACGCGCTGCAGAGTTTCCTGCTGGCGATTCTCAAGGGGTACATCCCGCCAGAGGAGCAACAGGAGGTGCTGGGGCGGGCCGTCCAGCGGGTACAGGAACTGCTGGATTTGGTGGACGACCTGCTGAAACTGGCGGCGGCCAAAAGTGAAAAGGGGTTGGAGAAGAGGGAGCCGGTTTCCCTGGCGGACGCTCTGGAGAAGGTCGCTCCCCTCTTCCAGAAGGAGGCGGAGGCCAAAGGGCTCGCCTGGGTCCTGGAGGTCCGCGCCCGCCCGGTGGTGCAAGCCGACCCCGACCAGATGGCGCAGGTGTGGAGCAACCTGATCTCCAACGCGGTCAAGTATACTCCGGCGGGTGGTCAGGTGCGGGTGGTTCTGGAGGAACAGGACGGGTGGGCGGTCGGCACGGTGGAGGATACGGGCATCGGCATCGTGCCCGAGGACCTGGGGCGCGTCTTTGAAGAGTTCTACCGTACCCCCCAGGCCAAAGAGGTGGCTCCGCGCGGGACCGGACTGGGGCTTCCGCTGGTCAAGCAGATTGTGGAAGGGCACGGGGGGAGGATCACGGTGGAGTCCGAGGTGGGGCGGGGGAGCCGGTTTGTGTTCCGGCTGCCGTCTGTAGGACGGGCTCTTTAGCCCGTCTCAGGCTTTTCAGCCCGTCCGGACGGCCTGGAAAGGCCGTCCTACACGGTCAGTGCGTAACTCCTGAAATTATTGAAAAGCCCTGGTGAGGCAGTATGGGGGGCATACAGGAGTGGCCCCAAGTCTGGGAACAAATCCGACAGGTTGAATAACCCTCCTCCCGACGGTCCCAGGGATGCATCCGCGCACACCGCTATGCTGAGGTTCGGACACGAGTTAGGACATGGCCGCTTGTTCGGGTTCAACCCATGCAGGCTCTTTACCATCGCCCTCGCCCGGGGCAGGCTGAGGGTTTCGTTCACCCCT
>DAOTWL010000321.1:0-4654 GCA_034435875.1 Anaerolineae bacterium | reverse complement strand
CGGGAGAGGGGAGGGGGAGCAAAGAAGGGGTTTTGCGGAGGCCTTTGGCCTCCGCAAAACCCGCCCCACCCCCGGCCCCTCCCCCAAGCGAAGCGATGGGGGAGGGGGGGATGAAGGGGGGTGGGGGCAAAAGCGACTTCCCTGGACCGCATAAGGTGTTGATTTTACTTTAGTGCGTTGTTTTCTTTGGGCTCTTTGTGTCCCCGGGTGAGATTCACCCTCCCAGCAGGGCCTGGACGGCCGTGTAGACGTCCGCTTCGCGGCGGGCGACCCGTTCGGCCCATTCCTCCAGCGCCGCCTGGCCCACCCGGGCCAGCAGGCGGGCCAGCAGTTCCCGCTCCAGCGCCCCGGTCAGGTCGGCCCGGGCCCGCTCCCGCTCCCGACGGTTCCAGAGGCCGCTGGATTCCAGGTAGGCCCGGTGGGCCGCGATGGCCTCCAGCACCTCCGCCACGCCGCTCCCGTCCAGCGCGATGGTCTTGAGGACGGGGGGCCGCCAGGCCGCGTCCGTCCCCGGCCCGACGCTGTTGCGGCCCAGTTCCAGCGCCCCTTCCAGCGCGCGGGCGGTCTGGGCCGCGCCAGGCCGGTCGGCCTTGTTCACCACGAGAATGTCCGCGATCTCCATGAGGCCGGCCTTCAGCGCCTGGACGTCGTCGCCCAGGCCCGGGGCCTCCACGACAATGGTGGTGTGGGCCGTGCGGGCAATGTCCACCTCCGCCTGCCCCACGCCCACCGTCTCCACCAGGACGACGGCGAACCCGGCGGCGTCCAGGACTTTGACCACGTCGCCGGTGGCCCGGGCCAGTCCGCCCAGACTCCCCCGGGTCGCCATGCTGCGGATGAAGGTGCCGGGGTCGCCCGCCAGGTCCCGCATGCGCACCCGGTCGCCCAGGAGCGCGCCGCCGGTGAAGGGACTGGTGGGGTCCACGGCGACGATGCCCACCGTCTTCCCGCGCCGGCGGAGGCCCTTGGCCAGTTCGTTGACCAGGGTGGACTTGCCGGTGCCCGGGGCGCCGGTAATGCCGACGACGTGCGCGCGGCCGGTATACGGATACAGGGCGGCCAGCGCCGCCTGGGCCGGGGGGCCGTCGTCCTCAATCAGGGAGATGAGGCGCGCCAGTGCCCGCCGGTCGCCTTCCAGAACGCGGTGGACCAGTTCCACGGTCAACCCTCGCCGCAGGCCCGGCGGACGGCCTCCACGATGGTCTGGGTAGAGGTGCCGGGGCCGAAAATGGCCTCCACGCCCGCCTTCTTGAGCGCAGGGACGTCCTCGTCGGGGATGATGCCGCCGACGAAGACCTTGACGTGGTCCAGGCCGGCCTCCCGCAGTCCCTGGAGGACGCGCGGGACCAGCGTCATATGGGCGCCGGAGAGAATGGAAAGCCCTACCGCGTCCACGTCCTCCTGCAGGGCGGCCTCCACGATCATCTCCGGCGTCTGCCGCAGGCCGGTGTAGATGACCTCCATACCGGCGTCCCGCAGGGCGCGGGCGACCACTTTGGCCCCCCGGTCGTGGCCGTCCAGGCCGGGTTTGGCGATCAGGACCCGAAGTCGTTCTCCCATAGGTGCCTCCTGAGTGGGCAGGTTGGCTTGGGATAATTATACCGTGTTTTGGCGACCGCGCCAATTCCCCAGCCCTGCACCGGCGGTTTGACGCTTTGGAGGTCAGGGGTATAATGAATTCACAACTGGCCTCACCTCTCTCCCAATTCCTATAAGCGTTAACTTCAGGCTGGACTGGGCTCTTCACTTCCCGCTGCCCGGAGCGCCGATGGGAAATCGGCCTCCCTGCGGCCTCACCCCTCCCCCAGCGGCTCACCTCACCCCCGGCCCGCAGGGCCGGGGGAGGGGTGAGGCCCAATAAGTGAACGCTTATGCCCCCGGCCTCTCGCTCGTCTTCGGCGGCGGGCGAAGGGAGGGGGTGGAAAAAGAGTTTTTTTGTGGCGGCGGCCGGAGGCCGCCGCCACAAAAACCCTCCCTTATCGTAGCCGCCGGGGGTGGGGTGAGGAGAAAGGAGGACTTTATGTTCCGTGCCGCTGCCGTGACGATCAGCGATAAATGCTACGCCGGAGAGCGGGAAGATGTCAGCGGAGACCTTCTGGTAGACCTACTGCAGGCCGCCGGCGCCGAGGTGGTGACTCAAGCCCTTGTCCCGGACGAACCGGAGCAGATTCAGCGGCTGCTGGTCTACCTGGCCGACGAACTGCATGTGGACGTGGTCCTGACGACCGGCGGGACCGGCTTCACCCCGCGCGACCACACTCCCGAGGCGACGCGCGCCGTCCTGGACCGGGAGGCGCCGGGGCTGGCGGAGATGCTGCGCTGGGAGGGGTACCGCCGCACCCCTCAGGCCGTCCTCTCCCGGGGCGTCGCCGGACTGCGCGGCCGAACCCTCATCATCAACCTGCCGGGGAGCCCCCGCGCGGTGCGGGAGGGTATGGAGGTCCTCATCCCGATCCTCCCCCACGCCGTCCAGATGGCCCGGGGGGAGGATACGGAGCACCACGGGAAGAGTGAAACGGGAAAAGTGAAACGGGAAAAGTGAAACGGGAAAAGTGAAACGGGAAAAGTGAAACGGGAAGAGTGAAACGGGAAGAGTGAAACGGAAAAGTAGCGCTGTGCGGTTACCCCGATGGCACTCGGGTGGGAAGCGCCTTTTGAAAAACCGTCAGGACTTACGCCGTTCACCCGTAGGACGGGCCTTTCAGCCCGTCTGGACCGCTTCTCAGCCCGTCTGGACGGCCTGGAAAGGCCGTCCTACAGGGCAAGTGCGTAACTCCTGACCGTAAAGGTCGCAAAGAGCGCAAAGAATCCAGAAATCTTTGCGTCCTTTGTGCTCCTGGCGGTTCAAAACATCCCAGCCGCACGGGTAGAAAAGTAGGTGGAAATCCGTGTTCATCCGCGTTCATCCGCGTCCTGTTTTTTCAGAAAAGTTGCAAAAAGCCCCTGGCTCAGATGCGAAGCCCCCCTTCGGGGGCTTCTGGATGCCCGTCAGGGCTTTGTCATCTGAGCCCGCCGCTGCAGCGGGCGAAGCGGGCATCCCAGCCATTGGGGTAGGTAGTTACGAAAAATCTGCGTTCATCTGCGTCCTGATTTGAGGAGGAGCGTTATGCGGGACGAAAGAAGGCCGGTGTTGAGCGTGGAGGAGGCGCAGGAGCGGGTTCTGGCCGCAGTGCAGGTGCTGGAGCCGGAGCGGGTGCCGATTCTGGAGGCGCTGGGACGGGTGCTGGCGGAGGAGGTGGTGGCGGACCGGAACATCCCGCCGCTGCCCAACTCGGCGATGGACGGCTACGCCGTCCGCGCCGCCGACGTGGCGCAGGTGCCGGCCCGCCTGCGGGTGGTCGCGGAGGCCCCGGCGGGCCGCCTCTGCCCGACGGCAGTGGAGCCGGGCACGGCGGTGCGCATTATGACCGGCGCGCCGATCCCGCCAGGCGCCGATGCCGTCGTCCCCTTTGAGCACACCCGGGCCGACGGCAAATGGGTGGAGGTCCTGCGGGAAACCCGCCCCGGGGCCAACGTCCGGGAGGCCGGGGAGGACGTGCGCGCGGGCCAGGTCGTCCTCTCCCCAGGCCGCGTCCTGCGGCCCCAGGAGATCGGCATGCTGGCCGCGCTGGGCCGGACCGAGGTCGCCGTCATCCGGCGGCCCCGGGTGGCGATTCTCGCCACCGGCGACGAAGTCGTCCCGCCCTGGGAGACCCCCGGCCCGGGCCAGATTCGGGACGCCAACTCCTACACCCTCGCCGCCCAGGTGCGCCGGTACGGCGGCATCCCCCTCATCCTGGGCGTCGTCCGGGACGAGGAGGCGCTGGTCCGGGAGGGAGTCCGCCGCGCGCTGGCGGAGCGGGCCGACCTCATCGTCACCTCCGGCGGCGTCTCTATCGGCGATTTTGACCTGGTCAAGCAGGTGCTGGCGGCGGAGGGGGAGATGCGCTTCTGGTCGCTAAACATGAAGCCGGGGCGGCCGCTGGCCTTCGGCGTCGTCGGCGGGGTGCCCCTCGTCGGCCTGCCGGGAAACCCCGTCTCCGCGATGGTCGCCACCGAACTCTTCGTCCGTCCGGCCCTCCTGAAGATGCAGGGGTTCACCGAATGGCCCTGGCCCGAACGGCGCGCCCGCCTGGCCGACCCCATTACCCGCAAGGACGGCCGTCGCCATTACCTGCGGGTGCGCCTGCGGGAGACGCCCGACGGCTGGGAGGCCTCCCTCACGGGCGACCAGGGCTCCGGCATCCTTTATTCGCTGGTCCAGGCTGACGGTCTGGCCGTCATCCCGGAGGACGTAGACCACCTGCCCGCCGGCTCCGAGGTGCGGGTGCTGCTGCTGAGAGACTACGGAATACGGAGTACTGCGTAAAATGGCCACCCCGGAGTTTTGCCTGGTTCGCCTCTTTCGGGAACGCGCGGTCATCGGGGCCGGCTTCCTGGCCGCCCCGGACATCGTGCTGACCTGCCAGCACGTGGTGCGGGCCGCCCTCGGCCTTCCCGAAGGAAGTCCCGTGGAAGCGGGCGCGGAGGTGACCCTGGACTTCCCCTTCCTGAAATCCGGCTCCTTTCCGGCGCGCGTCCTCCAGGCGGACGCGGAGGAAGACATCGCCGTCCTGCGCCTGGAGGCGGAATTGCCCCCGAAGGCCCGCCCGGCCCCGCTGGTGGATTTGCCGGA
>DAOTWL010000320.1:0-2156 GCA_034435875.1 Anaerolineae bacterium | reverse complement strand
GTTTTGCGGCGGGCGGCTTCGCCGCCCGCCGCAAAACCCCCATTTTCCCCCTCGCCCGCCGCCGAAGGCGAGCGGGCGAGGGGAGGGGGGAAGGGGGAGGGGGGAGGGGCATAAGCGTTACCTTAAGGAGCTGTGTCGGTTGGGTCGCCGCCTCGGAAGCCGACTTTGGTTGCCCTTCCCGCCGCCCCAGGCGCCGATTGGAAATCGGCCTCCCCTGGGCGCTCTCGCGCCAAGCGTCAACCTTCGTTGACGCTTCTGAGAACGTCGCTGTGGAGGTAGGAAACCGCCAGTAGTCATCCTTGCCGAACGGAGCGGCCATTCAGAGGGGTTTTGCGGCGGCCTTCGGCCGCCGCAAAACCCTTCCTACCTCCCCCTCTCCCGAACGAAGTTCGGGAGAGCGGGAGGGGCCAGGGGAGGGGGTGAGGCCTCTGCCGCTCGCCCGCTGTTTCGTATAGTCAAAAAGCGCGGGGAATGAGGCTGTTCTGGTGGTGATTCTTTGAAAACAGTTCAGGCTATACGAAATACCAGCGGGACAGCCAACAGGCTGACAGTCTCACAGGTGGGGCAGGTCATTCTTCCTCCCGCTCTGGCTCGTTGAAAATCCGGTGATACCCCCGGTCCAGTTCGTCGTCGCTCAGGTGGGTGTAGCGCTGGGTGGTGATGATACTGCGGTGGCGGGCCAACTCCTGTGCCAGCCGGACATTCCCGCCGCTCCCACGCAGAACCACGGTCACAAAGTAGTGGCGAAAAGTGTGGGGCGTGATGGTGCCCCGAGCCTGTTTTCCCAGTGTGGCGATGGTCCACTCTTCCACAATTTTCTCCGCCGACCGGGGAGATAAGGGCAATACTCGCTCTCCGGCTCCCTTATCATGGCGGGCAAAAACCGGAAGCGCGCTGAGCGGGCGGCCCTGCCGGCCATCCAGTTCGGCCCGCGCCTCCAGATACGCCCGCAGGTAGCGCAGGCTCCGCTCCGAGAAACGGACAATCGCTTCCCGATTCCCCTTTCCCAGTACCCGCGCCCGCGCCTCAGTCCAGTCCAGATGCCCACGGGTCAGCCCGCAGGCCTCAGATACCCGCAAGCCGGTATCTGCCAGCACATAAAGTAGAGCACGATCGCGCAAAATTCGTAGAGCCTCCCGTTCATCATGGGGTGGGGTAGTGGCCGCCTGTGCGACGGTCTCCAGTATCTTCTCTACCTCCGCGCGCGGGAACGGTGGCAGCCGTGCTGCTTCCCGCCGCGCCCGCCGCCGACACAGCCGCCGGAGGGCCGGCAGGTTGACCGGCGCCCAATTCTCCGCCGCCGCGTGCTCGTAGAAGGCCATCAGCGCCGTGATATAGAGCCGCTCTGTGGCAACCGCGAACCCATGCAGGGACTGGATGAACCAGATCATCCATCCCACCGAGAGTTCACCGACCGGCGCGGAAGCCGGAATCCCATGCTCTTTCAGCACATCCAGGAAGCGGTCGGCGGCCTGCGCGTAGGCCTTATGGGTATTTGGGCTCCGACTGGCCGCGATCTCGTTCAGGAACTTCTCCAGCGCTTCCCGGATGGTCAGATCGGTCATTTTTGCTTTCGCTCCTGGTTACCTGACACTTTTCAGATAGGACGCGGAAAAACGCGGATCAACATGGATGGTAAGTCTGCAGGAAATCACTGTCGGGTAGGTAGCTTTCGCTCCAATCTCTCTAATTGCACATATTGTAAGGCAACGGGGGAATTTGTCAAACTTCCAGCAGGGTAGGGGAGAGACGGTTCTGATTTCGGTTTATGATTCGGATAAGTTTAACTATCCGAAGTATATTATACCACCTCTCACTTGTCTTCAGAGTAGCCCTGTGGTATAATTATAAACCTATAAACCTGGGAGGCAAAGATGAAACAACTCCGCACGGCTTTCATCTTTCCGGTCCTGTTGGTCCTGGTACTTGGGGCGCTGAGGGCGACACCAACCAACCCGGCAGCCGCTATCTTCCAGTCTCCTCCTGGCACATCGTCACTGCCACCGCTCAGCCTGGCCGAGACCCCGATGCCCAGTTCAACTCCCCCTCCTCCGGCAACGCTCTTGTCCCCCACCCCCACCCCCAGCCCGGCCGAGACCCCGATGCCCAGTTCAACTCCCCCTCCTCCGGCAACGCTCTTGTCCCCCACCCCCACC
>DAOTWL010000319.1:0-1811 GCA_034435875.1 Anaerolineae bacterium | reverse complement strand
TCACTCCGTTCGCAACCAGGGCGGCCTGCGCCGCCCTTCTCAGCGGCGTCAACGCAGGTTGACGCCTGGCGCGAGAGCGCCCAGGGGAGGCCGATTTCTAATCGGCGCTCCGGACGGCGGGAAGTGAAGAGCCCGATCCAGCCTTAAGTTAACGCATATGCCCCTGCCCCCTCTCTTCTGGCAGTCCTCTGGCAGTCCCCCTTGCTATAATAGCGCCGCTTCTGAGCATTCCACCCCAGAAGTACCCTTTTTGTGGTTTTCGGCGTCCCCGGGAAAGGAGGCAGAGAGATGAATACCCAACCGATGAAATGGCTACCCTCTGGCCTGCGGCGACCGGCTGCCGCTTTCTGCACTTCGCGGGTCAGGCCCGCTTTTCTGCCGGGCCTGGCCCTGGCGCTGGCGGCCCTGATGTTGCTGGCATTGAGCCTCATATCCGTCCGGGTCGGCCTGACGGCTCCCCAGGATGCGCCCCCCGCGCGCCCCCTCACCACCGACGTCGCTGATGACATCTTCACGGATACCACCTGGACCCTCGCAGGCAGCCCCTACATCCTGCTCACCGATATCACCGTTCATCCTGGCGCCACCCTGACCGTTGAGCCTGGGGTCGTCGTGCAGGGGAACAATGAAAATGTAGAACTGCGGATACAGGGCCACCTGGAAGCGGTGGGCACGGTCACCCAGCCCATCACCTTCACTTCACGTGCGAACACGGATGGGTGGCAGTGGGGAGGACTGGTCTTTGACGGCGGGACGGGCAATCTGCGCTCCGTCACCGTCCGCTACGCCGGCCGCCCCAACAGCGCCGGCTTCGCCAGCGGCATCACCATACGGGACGTCCTCACCGGACAGGTGCTCCTGGAAGATAGCCAGGTGCGCAGGAACTGGTGCTGGGACGCATACGGCGCGCGCGACTTCGGCGTTATCATCACCAACAGCCACGCGACCATCCGCAACACCCTGTTCGCCGAGAATGGGAACTGGACCGGCGGGAATCTATCTTATATGGACGCCCCGCTCTACATCGTCGGCGCAGCCAGCGAGGTCACCCTGACCAATAACACCTTTATCGCCAACGAACCCAACCGCATCGTCCTGGCTCCCGGCGCGATGATGGCACACGACGTCACCCTGACCCGCCAGGCGGCGCTGGACGGATACCAGTTTGAACGTGGCTTCATCGTCCCCCCCAATGTGACCCTGACCATTGAGCCGGGTATAACAGTAAAAGAAGACCAGGCCGACTTTATAGTGCAGGGCCACCTGGAGGCAGTGGGCACGGCCACCCAGCCCATTACCTTCACCTCGGTCGCGGATACCGCGCCGGGATGGGATGGACTGCTCTTTGACGGCGGCACGGGCAATCTGCGCTACGTCACGGTGCACCACGGGGCGCGGTTATGGAACAGCACCGGTATCCGGGCCGGACTGATGGCGCGAAATGTGCTCGCCGGCGAAGTGCGTCTGGAGAACTGCCGGGTGCAGGACAACTACAGCCAGGCCCCAGGTACCGACTATGGATTGTACGTGGAGAACAGCCGGGTGACCATCAGCAACACCCTGTTCACCGGCAATGGAGACGAGTTGTGGTATGAGTATGATCGGGTTGATGCCCCCCTCTACATCACCGGCACGGCCAGCGTAGTGACCCTGACCGACAACACCTTCACCGGCAACATTCGCGACCGTGTCGTCCTGGCCCCCGGCGCGATGACGGCGCACGATGTCACCCTG
This sequence comes from Anaerolineae bacterium, assembly GCA_034435875.1. Classification (GTDB taxonomy): domain Bacteria; phylum Chloroflexota; class Anaerolineae; order B4-G1; family DUEL01; genus SpSt-77. The sequence continues at coordinate 77 of DAOTWL010000319.1, read as the reverse complement.
ACCCGCCAGACGGCCCTGGAGGCCTACGAACTGGCGGGCAACTTCACCGTCCCGCCCACCGTGACCCTGACCGTTGA
>DAOTWL010000318.1:0-12421 GCA_034435875.1 Anaerolineae bacterium | reverse complement strand
AGCGGGAGAGGGGAGGGGGCAGGGGGTAGGGTGAGGGCGAGTTGCGACCCCAGAAACCTATAGGTGGGGGCTTTGTGCCCCACAGAGAAGTTATAGCAAGCGCGGTGCGGATTTTACTTTAGTGCGATTATTCTCTGACGGATTGTATCTCGTTTGTGGTGATGCGAAATCTGGGTATTACCACCGCTTATGCCTTTGACCGCCACTTTGTACAAGCAGGATATGTGGTAGAGCCATAGCCGCCAAATCTTCAATCACTGGGGAGGTCCGACCGTGGAGTTCTTCTGGCAACATCTGCTCAGCCTGATTCTCTTTATCCCTCTGGTCGGGGCCGGAGTGGTGATGCTCCTGCCGAAGGAGCAGGAGCGGCTCATCCAGTGGGTCTCGCTCATCATCAGCCTGATCCCGCTGGCCCTCTCGGTCATCGTGTGGATCAACTTCCAGCCCGGCGCGCCCGGATTCCAGTTTGAGGAGCAGTTGGAGTGGTTCCCCCTCATCGGCTCTTCGTACCACGTGGGGATTGACGGCATTGGACTGGTGATGGTACTCCTCACCACCTTCCTCACGCCGCTGGCGCTCCTGGTCTCCTTCAGCATCCACGAGGAGGTCCGTTCCTACTTTGCCCTCTTCCTCTTCCTGGAGACGGGGATGCTGGGCGTCTTCGTGGCGCTGGACCTGCTCATCTTCTTCCTGTTCTGGGAAGTGGGGCTCATCCCGATGTTCTTCCTCATCAACCGCTGGGGGAGCGAACATGGGGAGCGAGAGTTGTGGCGCGGGTACAAGATTCCGGCGCGGACCTACGCGGCCTTCAAGTTCCTGCTCTACACGATGGCGGGGTCGCTGGGGCTTCTGCTGGCTATCCAGGTTATCGGCCTGACGGCAAAGACCTTTGACATCGTGGAGTTGCAGAAGGTCTGGCCGGCGTTCACCGGCTCCCTCTTCGGCCTGCCCATTTCGGTGGTCAAGGCCATTGGGTTCTGGGCTTTCACCATTGCCTTCGCCATTAAGGTCCCCATCTGGCCCTTCCACACCTGGCTGCCCGATGCCCACACCGAGGCGCCGACGGCGGGCTCTATGATTCTGGCCGGAGTACTGCTGAAACTGGGGGCCTATGGCTTCCTCCGGCTGGTGCTCCCGCTCTTCCCGGAGCAGTCAGTGCAGTTCGCGTGGGTGCTGGCGCTGCTGGGGCTGCTGGCGGCGGTGGTCGGCGGCCTCTCCGCCCTGGGCCAGGACGACTTCAAGCGGCTGGTGGCCTACTCTTCGGTGGGACATATGGGCTTTGTGGTGCTGGGGGTCGCGGTGGCGGCGAAGGCGCTGGGTGGCGGGGTGAACGCGCTGGACGCGGCGCTGGCGGCCAACGGCGCGGTCCTGCAGATGTTCAACCACGGCATTACAGCGGCGGCGATGTTCGCCCTCGTCGGGGTGGTCTATGAGCGGGCCCATACCCGCAACCTGAAGGACTTCGGCGGGCTGGGGGTGGTGGTGCCGGCCTATGGCGGCATCTTGCTCTTCTGTACCCTGGCCTCGCTGGGGTTGCCCGGGCTGAACGGCTTCGTCAGCGAGTTTATGGTCTTCCGGGGGGCCTGGGCGGTCTTCCCGGCCATTACTGCCGCCACGACGATTGGGCTGGTGCTGGTGGCGGCCTACCTGCTCTGGACCATCCAGAAGGTCCTCTTGGGGCCGCTGAACCCGCGCTGGGAGAGGATGCCGGAGATCAACGCCCGCGAGGTCGTGGCGCTGGCGCCGCTGATGGTGCTGATGTTCGTGATCGGCGTATGGCCATCGTGGCTGATCAACCTCTTCAATGCGGCGGTGATGCGGCTGATCGAGTAACAGGATGGGTATGGAAACGGTCAAGGTGGCCATTGAGTTACCTGTGAGTGTATTCTCGGCGCTGCGAAAGGACCCTTCCGGCTTTGTGGCAGAGATGCGGCTTGCGGCAGCGGTCAAATGGTACGAGATGGGAATCCTATCCCAGTCCAAAGCCGCTGAGGTAGCGGGCATCTCCCGTAGCGAGTTTCTGGGCGCTCTGGCACGCTTTGGAATTTCGCCCTTCCAGTACGGCGCCGAGGAGATTGTAGCCGAGGCTTGCGGTGAGTGAGCGGTGGGTGCTCAACGCTTCGCCTCTCATTATCCTGTCGCGTGTGGGGCAGGAACGGTTACTCTGGGAACTGCCAGAAGAAGTTGTTGTCCCGCGCGCCGTAGTGGCGGAAATAGAATCTGGCCCGGCTGACGACCCGGCGCGTCGGGTAATCCGGGAAGGGCATTTTCGGATTGTGGATGTTGCTCCTGCACCGGAAATCCTGGCCTGGGATTTAGGAGCAGGGGAGACAGGGGTACTCTCATACGCCTTTCAGCACGTGGACTGGACAGCCATTCTGGATGATGCCGCAGCGCGCAAATGTGCGCGCAGTTTGGGACTCCGGTTCAAAGGCACACTGGCCGTCGTCATGATGGCCCGATTGCAGGGGATGATCCCTTCAGCAGGACAAGTGCTGCGCTCTCTAATCGGTGCGGGTTTCCGCCTGGATGAGAGCGTTGCACGAGAAGCCCTGGCCCGGACGGTAGGCGAAAAGTGGGATTGATTTGCTGTTCGTCATCGGCGTATGGCCGTCTTGGCTGATTCATCTGTTCAATGGGGCCATCATGCGGCTGATTGGTTGAGGAGCAACAATGAGCACTCTGAATGTTCACATGCAGTTGCCACGCGATTTGCTGGGGGCGCTGGAGGTGCCCGAAGAGCAGGTGGAGAGGCGGCTGCGCGAGATGATCGCTCTCCAACTCTTCCGCGAGGGCCGAATCTCTTCGGGCAAAGCCGCCGAGTTGCTTGGGATTTCCAAACTGGAATTTATCCAGCTGTTGGCCAGGCATAGCATATCTTACTTTACTGAAACTCCTGGCGAGTTGGTGGCTGAAGTTCGGTCGCTGGAACAGTTGTTAGAGCAGCAGGGCAGATAACTACTGGATGTGCAGGAAAAGAACATCGCCCAAGACAAGGTGAGGTGACTATGGCCTTCCCATTCCTCAGCGTCATCATCTTCGCACCGGCGATTACCGCGGTCCTGATTCTGCTGCTGCCCAAAGACCGGCAGACGGAGCCGAAGGTGCTGGCCGCCGCCGGTACTTTCATCTCGCTGTTGATGGCCGTCTGGGTCTTTCTGGCCTACGACCGGACGCTGGGCGGCTACCAGTTCGTGGAGCAGATGCCCTGGCTTCCCGTCATCGGCTCCTCGTACTACGTGGGCGTCAACGGGATGGGGGTGATGCTGGTCCTCCTGAACGCGCTGCTCCTCTTCTGCGCCGTCCTTATTTCCTGGCACATAGAGGAGCGGCCCCGCGAGTTCTTCGCCCTTCTGCTGCTGATGGGCGTGGGGGTCTTCGGCGCGTTCACCCTTCTGGACCTCTTCCTGTTGGTCCTCTTCTACGAACTGGTCCTCTTCCCTATCTACCTGCTCATCGTCAACTGGGGCTGGAAGCCGCTGCGGGAGTACGGGGCGATGAAACTGACCCTCTACCTGCTCCTGGGGAGCCTGGTCGCCCTGGTCGGCATCCTGGCCATTTACTTCACCTCCGGCCTGCGCACCTTTGACATGGTCGCGCTGGGCGGAGTGAAGTTCTCGCCGGAGTTCCAGCGGACCTGGTTCCTGCCCATATTCGTGGGCTTCGGGGTCCTGGCGAGCCTCTGGCCCTTCTACTCCTGGTCCCCGGACGGATACGCCGCGGCGCCCACCGCCGTCTCCATGCTCCACGCGGGGGTGCTGAAGAACGTCGGGGCGTTCACCGCCTTCCGGGTCGCGGTGCTCCTCCTGCCCGAAGGGGCGAAGTTCTGGATGCCCTACGTCGTCTTCCTGATGGTGATGAACGTCGTCTACGCCTCGTTCATCGCCCTGGTCCACACCGACTTCAAGTACATCATCGGGTTCGCCAGCGTCGCCCACCTGGGGGTGGTGCTGATGGGCTTCGCCGCGATGAACGACCTGGGCTGGAGCGGCGCGGTCACGATGATGTTCGCCCATGGCATTATCGCCGCCATGTCCTTCGCCATTGTGGGGATGGTGTACGACCGGACCCACATCCGGGAGCTCAGGGAACTGGGCGGCATGATCCGGCGACTGGCGCCGGCGGCCCTGGGCTTCGCCATTGCCGGGTTCGCCTCTATGGGGATGCCTGGCTTCCTGGCCTTCGTCGCCGAGGTGCAGGTGTTCCTGGGACTGTGGAAGGCGGCCAGCCTGGCGCCCTGGTACCCGGTCGTCGCCATTATCTCCGCGCTGGGGATCATCGGGACGGCGGCCTATATGCTGCGGGCGTTCCAGTACGTCTTTATGGGCGAACTGAAGCCGAAATTCGCCGACATTCCGCCGGTCGGCCCGCTGGATAAGGTTGCCATCGCGCTGATGAGCCTGCCGCTGATCGTGGGCGGCATCTACCCGCTCCTGGTCCTGCCGGTGGTCCAGTCCGGCGTCCGATCCGTCCTGGCCGTCCTGGGAGGTGCATAGATGGGCGTCACGACCTTCAACCCGACCTGGCTTCTCTCTATCCTGCCGGAACTGCTCCTTCTCGCCCTGGCGGTGGTGGTACTGGGGGTGGACCTGGCCCTGCCAACGGAGCGGAAGCGGACGCTGGGGCTGTGGACGGCGGGAGGCCTCATCGTCGTCCTGGCCGTCGCGGTGCTGGTACCGCTGCCGCAGGGGCCGGCCTTCGGCGGCACGGTGCGGATAGACGGCGTCGCCGGGGTCTTCCGCGTCATCTTCCTGCTGGGCGGCATCCTGGTGGCGCTGATGTCTATGGACTTCCGACCGTTGCCCCAGGACGGCCCGTACTACGGCCTGCTCCTGTTCTCGCTTCTGGGGATGTCGCTGATGGCGGTCGCCGAGAACCTGGTGATGCTCTACGTGGCCATGGAACTGACCGGCATCAGCGCCTACGTCCTGGTCGGCTACATGCGGGAGACGGAGCAATCGGCGGAGGCGGGGCTGAAGTATTTTCTGTTCGGGGCCTTCAGTTCGGCGGTGATGCTCTACGGCTTCTCCTGGCTCTACGCCTTCGCGGGCGGGACGGGGTACGGCCAGTTGGCGCAGGCGATGCGGTACATTCCCTTCCCGCTGGCGGTGCTGGCCTTCCTGATGGTGCTGGTGGGTTTCGGGTTTAAGGTGGCGATGGTGCCGATGCACTTCTGGGCCCCCGATGTCTACCAGGGCGCGCCGACGCCGATTACGGCCTTCCTCTCCGTGGGCTCCAAGGCGGCGGGGTTTGCGGTGCTCCTGCGGGCGCTGCGGTTCCTCTTCCCCGCGCTGGAGACGACATGGGTGGTGCTCCTGGTGGCCATTTCTATGGTGACGATGACGCTGGGCAACACCTTCGCGGTCTGGCAGAAGAACATCAAGCGGCTACTGGCCTACTCCAGCATCGCCCAGGCCGGGTACGTCCTCATCGGCGTGGCGGCGGCCTCGCAGATGGGGATGGCGTCGGCGGCCTTCTATCTTATCGTCTACACAGTGATGAATGTGGCCGCGTTCGCCGTGGTGGTGCTGGTCTCCAACCTGACCGGGAGCGAGGACATAGAGAGTTTCTCCGGGCTGGCCCGGCGGTCGTCGTTCCTGGGGTGGAGCATGATGCTGGCGCTGTTCTCGCTGGGAGGGGTGCCGCCCTTCGGCGGGTTTGTGGGGAAATTGCTCATCTTCGCCGGCGCGATCCAGAGCGGCCTCATCGCGCTGACGGTGGTGGGCGTGATCAACGTCATCATCGGCCTCTACTACTACCTGAACGTGGTGAAGGTGGTCTTTGAGCGCCGCTCCGAGCAGGAGCATGAGCCGCTGGAAGTGCCGGCGCCGTCCAAATGGGTGCTGGGCATCACGATGGCGGCGATTGTCCTGCTGGGCATGCTGGCCTATCCGGTCTATCAGTGGGTCTGGCATGCGAGCGCGGGGTGGTTCTGAAACGTGAAAACGTGAACAGTGTTCCTTTTCGGCTCTTTTGCCCGAGGGGGTGCGATGAGCGAGCGGAAGGGATGGGGGTGGCGCGAGGGGGCGTTTCTGGCAGAGGCGGCCGCGCAGATTGGCTGCCTGACGGTGGTGGTCATTCTGCTGGCGCTGGGGGCGGGCTTGTGGCTGGATAGCCGCCTGGGGACCAAACCCTGGTTCACCCTGGGGCTGGTGCTGGTGAGTATCCCCGTCAGTCTCTATATGGTGGTTCGGCTGGCCCTCTCCGCAGCCCGGCGGGCACAGAAAGAATCGGGAGAATCAAAAGAATCAGAAGAATCAGAAGAATCAGAAGAATCAGAAGAATCAAAGATTCTTTGATTCTCTGATTCCGTGATTCCTGTTCCGGAGGTGGGGATGAAGCGAGCGGTCACGGTTGTGGCGGTGGTCGTCCTGATCGGCCTGTGCGCGTTTTCGTGTTTCATCGGCCCGCTGGGACAACGGTGGGTGGTGCAGCCGCACATTCAGATGGCGGCAGAGACCTTCCCAGTGGGGCCGGTACGGGTGTCCAACACGCTGGTGGGCCTGATCCTGGCCGACCTGGTGCTCATCGGTCTCTTCCTGGCCGGTACCCGGCATATCCGCGCCGGGCGGCCGGAGGCGATGGTGCCGCGCGGGTTGCAGAATCTGGTGGAGGCCATTTACGAGTTCCTCGCCAACTTCCTGCGCGGCATCCTGGGCGAGCGGGCGGAGAAGATGCTCCCGCTGCTCATCACCTTCTTCCTGTTCATCCTGGTCGCCAACTGGATTGAACTCTTCCCGGGCTTTGATACCGTCGGCCTGATAGAGCCCGTCCACGGAGGGGAAGGGCACAACGTCCGGCAGGTGGGGCCGTTCCTCTTCCTGACCCCCGAGAAAGGGGAGTACACGCTGGTCCCCTTCCTGCGCGCCGCCAACACCGACCTGAACGTCCCGCTGGCGCTGGCGCTCATTTCGGTCTTTATGACCCAGGTCTACGGCGTCCAGGCGCTGGGGTGGGGGTATTTCTCCCGTTTTATCAACATCAAGGCCCTCACCAGCGGCGGCCTGAGGGGGGTGATGAACTTCCTGGTGGGCCTGCTGGAGACGCTGAGTGAGTTCACCAAGATTATCTCCTTCGGCTTCCGGTTGTTCGGCAACATCTTCGCCGGGATGGTCCTGCTGCTGGTCATCTCGTCGCTGGTGCCCTTTGTGGCGCCGGTGGCCTTCTACATTCTGGAACTGTTCGTGGGCGCGGTCCAGGCCCTGGTCTTCATGATGCTGACGGCGGCGTTCACCGCTGTGGCGACCGCAGGACACGGAGAGCATCACTGAACGTGAAGCGTGAAACGTGAAGCGTGAAACGTGAAAATTGAAACGAGAAGGAGGAGATATGCAAATCAGTGTGGACGTCATCAAATTGCTGGCGGCTGGTCTGGCGATCGGTCTGGGGGCTATCGGGCCGGGGATTGGTATCGGGCTGGTCGGTCTGGGCGGGGCCCAGGCGACCGGGCGGAACCCGGAGGCGTCGGGCACAATCCTCACCAACATGATTCTGGCCATCGCATTCGCTGAGGCCGTCGCCATCTACGCCCTGGTAGTCGCGCTGATCCTAATTTTCGTGGTGTAAGGAGGCCGGCATGGAGGGTTTGGGGATCAATCCCTGGATGCTGCTGGCCCAGATTGTGGCTTTCATTCTCCTGCTGTTTATCCTGCAAGGCGTCGGGTATAAACCCATTCAACGAATCCTGCGGGAGCGGCAGGAGCGGATTCAGAAGGGGCTGGAGGACGCGCGGGCAGCAGAGGAGGCCCGGGCCCGGATAGAGACGGAACGGGAGGAAGTCCTCTCCCGGGCCCGCGCGGAGGCGGAAGGGCTGGTCGCCGAGGCCCGGCAGCGGGCTCAGGAGGAGCGGGAGAAACTCCTGGCCCAGGCCCGGGAGGAGGCGGAACGTATCCGCGCTACGGCCCGCCAGGAGGCGGAAGCGGAGCGGGCCCAACTCCTGGGCCAGATGCGGGAGCAGATCGTGGCGCTGGCGATGGCCGCGGCCCACAAACTGGTGGGCGAGGCGCTGGACGAGCAGCGGCAGCGCGCGCTGGTGGCGGAGTTCTTCAGTGGAGTGCGCGCGGGTCGGGTGGAAATCCTGCCCGAAGAGATGGGGCCCGCCGAGGGACCGGTAGAGGTCACCAGCGCGGTCCCGCTAACCGAGGCGGAGGCGTCCGTGGTGCGACGGGAACTGGCCGCGCGTCTGGGCAGGGAGCCCGAAATCACCTTCCAGGTAGACCCGGCAGTGCTGGGCGGGCTGGTGGTCCGCATTGGCGACCGGGTTGTGGACGGCAGTTTCGCTGGCCAACTGGAGCAGATGCGCCGCGCGCTGGTAGAATAGCAGCAGCGTTTTTGCGCTCTCGCAGGATTCCAGGAGCAACGGTCGGTCGCGGCCCTTTTTATGTTCGCAGCAGGCCAGGGTTGCGCAGAGCGGCGCCTCCGGACCGCGAGGAAAACAGGGGCGGGCAGCAAAGCTGCCCGCCTGTGCTTTCCGTGCTCTATGCAAGATGAATCTTGCGCTACGCGTCCATATCCGGCACGCTGCGCCGGAGGATATCGTACCGCTCCAGAGCCTTCCCGGCCCCGATGGCCACACAGGCCATCGGCGCTTCGGCCACCCAGGCCGGCACCCCGGTCTCCCGGGTGACCAGTTCGTCTATTTTCCGCAGAAGCGCCGTCCCACCTACCAGCGCAATACCCCGCTCAATGATGTCCGAGGCCAGTTCCGGCGGGGTGCGCTCCAGCACTCCCTTGATGACCCCCATCATGGCCATCAGTGGCTCGTTCATCCCCTCCGTCACCTCGTCCGAACTCAGGGTCACAATGCGCGGAAGCCCCGTCACCTGGTCCCGCCCCTGGACTTCCATCTGGAGCGGGGGGTCCAGGGGAAGCGCGCTGCCGATGCGGATTTTGACCTCTTCCGCCGTCGGCTGGCCGATGAGCAGGTTGTATTTGCGGCGGACGTAGGCGATGATGGCGTCGTCCAGCCGTAATCCCCCCACACGGACCGAGTTGGCAACGACGATGCCGTTCATCGCAATGACGGCGGCCTCGCTCGCCCCGCCACCCAGGTCCACCACCATGTTCCCGGACGGGGTGTCCACCGGTAAGCCCGCGCCGATAGCCGCAGCCAGCGGTTCGGGGATCAGGTGGGCCCGACCTGCGCCAGCATCCAGCGCGGCCTCCCGGACCGCTCGCCGCTCCACACTGGTCACCCCGTAGGGGACGCTGATCATCACCCGGGGGCGGAAAAACCAGGACGCACCGCCCGCCTTGCGGATGAAGTAGCGGAGCATCCGTTCGGTGACGGTGTAGTTGGCGATGACGCCGTCCCTCAGCGGGCGGACAACCTCCAGGGTGCCGGGGGTACGGCCCAGCATGGCCCGGGCCTCCTCGCCCACGGCGATGATTTTGCGCTCATGCACCGACACCGCGACGACCGACGGTTCCTGCAGGACCACGCCCTGGCCCCGCACGTAGACCAGGACGTTGACGGTGCCCAGATCAATGCCCATTTCTTTGCCTGGCAAGTTGCCTCCTGAAACGCGAAACGTGAAGCGTGAAATGCGGCTACGAGTGTTCCTTGGTGGAGGGGCGAATACGACGGCGCTGGGCGACGCGCAGGCGCAGTTGGGCCTTTCGCAGGGCCATCATTGCCTCCGCCCGCAATTCCGGCGGCGGCTCTCTCTTGAGGAGTTCTTCTGCCTCCCGACGGGCCCGTTCCGCCTGCTCGGCATCCACCTCATCGGCCCGCTCCCCCACATCCGCCAGCACGATGACCCGGTCCGGGAGGACCTGGATAAAGCCGCCGTAGATGGCAAAAGACAGTTCCTCTTCCCCCCGCCGCGCCACCAGTTCCCCCACCGACAGCGTGGACATCAGGGGCGCATGATGGGGCAGGATGCCCAATTGCCCCTCCGCACCAGGGGCCAGGACCGAATCCACTTCGCCACTGAAGAGTTGCTTCTCAGGGGTTACCACTTCCAGTCGCAAGCCCATACTGGTTCTCCTATTGGCGCATCAACCGCAAAAACTCGTCTACACTGAGGCCTGCCTGACGGATAATCGCGCGAAGTGTACCTCTGTCCAGTTCGGGGTGGTCTGGAACAACCACTCTTCCCCCGCAAACGATCTATCTGGCTCCCAGTTGGTTTGCTTTCTCCACCGCCTCGTCAATCGTGCCGACCATATAGAACGCCTCTTCGGGCAGGTTGTCGTGCTTCCCCTCCAGGAGTTCCCGGAATCCCCGGACGGTCTCGGCGATGGGGACGTAGCGGCCGGGCCGACCGGTGAACCGTTCCGCCACGTGCATCGGCTGGGTGAGGAAGCGCTGGATTTTGCGGGCCCGCGCGACGATGAGTTTGTCCTCGTCCGAAAGTTCTTCCACGCCCAGGATGGCGATGATGTCCTGCAGGTCCTGCTGGCGCTGGAGCACCCGCTGAACCTCGCGAGCCACGTTGTAGTGGTCTTCGCCGACGATGCGCGGGTCCAGGATGCGGGAGGTGGAAGCCAGCGGGTCCACCGCTGGATAGAGCCCCTGGGCCGCCAGCCGCCGTTCCAGCGCAATGGTCGCATCCAGATGGGCGAAGGTCGTTACAGGGCCGGGGTCGGAGTAATCGTCGGCGGGGACATAGACGGCCTGCATAGAGGTGATGGAGCCACGCCGGGTGCTGGTGATGCGCTCCTGCAGTTCTCCCATGTCGGTCCCCAGGGTGGGCTGGTAGCCGACCGCGCTGGGCATCCGGCCCAGTAGCGCCGAGACCTCCATCCCTGCCATCACGAAGCGGTAGATGTTGTCAATGAAGAGCAGGACGTCCATCCCCTGGTCCCGGAAGTACTCCGCCATCGTCAGTGCGGTCAGGCCGACGCGGAAGCGGACGCCTGGCGGCTCGTTCATCTGCCCAAAGACCATGACGGCCCGGTCTATCACGCCCATCTCGGTGAGGGAGAGATAGAATTCGGTGCCCTCGCGGCTCCGCTCCCCCACGCCGCCGAAGACGGAGACGCCGCCGTGGTACTTGGCGATGGTGTACATCAACTCGGCGATGATGACCGTCTTGCCGACGCCGGCCCCGCCGAAGACGCCGGTCTTCCCGCCGCGCGTGAAGGGGGCGATCAGGTCTATGACCTTAATGCCGGTCTCAAAGAATTCGCTGAAGGTGGCCTGCTCCTCGTAGGGCGGGGCGGGACGGTGGATGGGCCGGTACTCTGTCGCCTCCACGGGCCCCTTCCCGTCTATGGGCTCGCCCAGGACGTTGAAGATGCGGCCCAGCGTCGCCGGCCCCACCGGCACTTTGATCGGCTCGCCGGTGGTGTAGGCCGGCAGGCCGCGCGGGAGGCCGTCGGTGGTGTCCATGGCCACGCAGCGGACCCAGTTGTTGGGCAGTTGCTGTTCCACTTCCAGAATCAGGCGGCGCCCGTTCAGCGGGATCTCCACCGCGCTGTAGATGTCCGGGAGGTCTTCGGGGGCGAACTCCACATCCACCACGCCGCCCTTAACCTGCACCACTTTACCGACTACCTGACGGGGCATAGGGAGCACCTCCTCAATCCAGGGTTGGAGAAAACCGTTCCTTCACCAAGCGAAGGGTTTGTTCGGCCAGTTGAATTGCTTCTTCCGCATCCCTGGCCTCAAAATAGAGAGCCGGGATTTCTTCCAGCGCATTCGGGTACCGGGCGTCTACGTAATAAGGGGTCAACCTCTTCACTTCTGAGCGAAGAGCCTGAAAGGACGGGTCAAAGCGGGCCGCTGCCGAGCACAGCCGGGCGATGGAATGGGTAGGGGGCGGCTCCTCTTCGTTGAGGAACAGATAGGCCTTCAGGGCTTTTTCCGCCACCTGCTGGGCCAGGAAGCAGACCAGGTCGTACTTTCCGGCCTGGAAGAGAATGTCCAGCGCGGAGAAATCCGATTCCGCCTGCCGGAGCCACCATTCTGCCTCTTCCCGAAACTCAGGCCTCATAGAGTACTACCCCTTCCGCCAGAACGCGCCGGAAGAACGCACGCCTCCGGATCCGCTCAAACTCCTCCGGACTATAGGCCAGAATGTCTACGTCGGCATCGGTCTCCAGAGAGGCATAAATATCCCGCATTCGCTCCTTGAATGTCCGGCCGTCCTCCATAATGACCAGCAGGTCGATGTCGCTTTCCCGGCGTACCCGGCCTCGGGCCCGAGAGCCGAAGAGGATAATCCGGCGGGCACCCATCGCCCGCAGCTGGTCTACAATTCGCTCCAGTTCGGTCATGCAAATAACTCGCTCACCTCAATTCGTAGCCCTTCCAGCGTTTCGGAGCGGACGGTTTCCCTCTCCCGATAGAGAGCAGCGAAGCGATATTTTCGCACTAAAGTAAAATCAACACCTTATGCGGTCCAGGGAAGTCGCTTTTGCCCCCACCCCCCTTCATCCCCCCTCCCCCATCGCTTCGCTTGGGGGAGGGGCCGGG
>DAOTWL010000317.1:0-4041 GCA_034435875.1 Anaerolineae bacterium | reverse complement strand
AGTGGAGTGCCGTCCGAAACGCCACTCCCCTTCGCTTCGTGGCTCACTACGAACGTCGCTTCGTGGCTGTGTTCGTAGTAAGGCATGGAACGCAGTGGAGTGCCGTCCGAAACGCCACTCCCCTTCGCTTCGTGGCTCACTACGAACGTCGCTTCGTGGCTGTGTTCGTAGTAAGGCACGGAACGCAGTGGAGTGCCGTCCCCGAACGAGTTTCAGGAAAGAGACAAACCCGGCCACTACGAAAGTGGCCCCGATGGCCCAGAGGAAGAGAAGTTTGGCGTAGAGGCCCAGGCCCCAGAAGAGGGCCGTCAGATAGAGGTCGGCGGGGCGGCGCCGCCGCCACCAGCGCAGGCCGGTCAGCAGGCTCGCCATAAAGAATAGCGCCGTCAGGTTGGTAACGAAGATGCCCTGCCGGCTCCAGAAGACGAAGGTCGGGTTGACGGCCAGGAGAAGGGCCGCGACGTGGGCCGCCCAGGGGCCATCCAGCATACGGGCCACCTGCCAGGTCAACAGCAGCGTCAGCCCGCCGGTGAGGAGGGGGAGCCAGCGCAGCGCGACGACGTTCACCCCGCCCAAGGCCAGAAACGGCACCGCCAGGTAGACGTTCAGCGCGCCGATGTAGTCCTGCACCATCAGGGGCAGCCGCCAGGGGCCCAGAGCGATCGCCGAATCCCGGAACGCCGTCACCGGCTGGCCGGTCAGCAACTGCATGGCGTTCAGGCCCGCTTCCTTCGCCTCGTCGTAGTGGAGCCCGGGCAGGGATAACTGATGCGCGCCGAGGGCCAGGAAAAGCAGGATGCAGATAGCCGGTAGCAGGTGGTGGATAGCCGGTAGCCGGAAGGGGTTAGCCGGTAGCCGGAAGGGGTTGGCCGGTAGTGAGTGGTCGGAAGTGCCAGAAGGTGTTCTATAACCGACTTGCGGCTTCATCCTGCCTCCTGCACCCCCGCTCCCCCGCTCCCCCGCTCCTCTGCCCCTCTGCACCCCCGCTCCTCCGCTCAATACGCCCCCTCCCCCAGCAGGACCTTCGGGATGGTGCGCATCAGGATTTTGAAGTCCAGCCAGAGGGACCAATTCTCAATGTAGTAGATGTCCAGGAGCACCATTTCATCAAACGAGAGGCGGCTGCGGCCGCTGACCTGCCAGAGGCCGGTCAGCCCAGGCGGGGCCTCCAGCCGCTTCTTGTGCCATTCCTGGTACTTCTCCACCTCCGCCGGGATGGGCGGTCGGGGGCCGACCAGGCTCATCTCCCCCCGCAGGACGTTCACCAACTGGGGCAACTCGTCCAGACTGAGCCGGCGCAGAATCCGGCCCACCCGCGTCAGCCGGGGGTCGTCCCGAATCTTGAAGATGGGGCCGTCGGCCTCATTCAAGTCCGCCAGCATATCCTGCTGTTCCTCCGCCCCCACGTGCATGGAGCGGAACTTGTACATCTCAAAATGGCGCCCGCGCAGGCCGACCCGCGTCTGGCGGAAGATGACCGGGCCGGGACTATCCAGCCGGACCGCCAGCGCGATCAGGCCGAACAGCGGTGCGCACAGCAGCAGCCCCACGGCGGCGATGGTGACATCTATCAGCCGCTTGACCAGCAAGGCCCCTTTGCTGATGGAGACGGTCCGAACGCCGATGAGGGGGACTCCGCCCAGGTCCTCCACGTTCACCTGAGTCAGGCTCATCTGGAACAGGTCGGGGACGATGCGGGGGCGCACCCGGTGCCGCTCGCACTCCCGCACGATGCCCATAATTTTGCGGTGGTACATCCAGGGCAGGGTGATGATGACCTCGTCGGGTCGCTCTTCGTCCAGGACGGCGGGCAGGTTATCCAGCGGGCCCAGGGCCCGGAAGCGTCCGATGTCGGTGTACCCTTTGTTGGGGTTATCATCCACAAACCCGATGACCCGGTAGCCCAGGTCGGGACGGGCGACGATGGTGCGCATGACCGTCCGCCCGATCTCCCCGGCGCCGACAATGACGACCCGCTTGATGCCGACGCCCTTCGCCCGCAGGTAGGCGATCAGGCTCCCCTCCACTGCCCGGACCAGCGCCAGCAGCCCGATGGTCAGCAGGCCGACCTCTATGAGCATGGCGCGGGAATAATAGCGGGGCCGGAAGACGAAGGTGACCGCCAGCATCAGCACCGTTACCTTCGCCGTGGCGTTGGTGATGCGGTAGACCTGGTCCATCCAGGAGCGCGGCCAGGCGCGGTACACCCCGTCTACCACGAAAAACACCGGCGTCAGGATAACGTACAGGAACAGGAAGGGGAGATAGGCGGAGAGGGAGGCGTCGTAGGCGACGTCCAGAAACCAGCGCAGGTCGTAGCGCACCCAGTAGCCCCCCAGAAAAGCGACGATGATGACGGCGATGTCCAGCGGGACCACCCATCCCGGCACATGACCGTTCCGGCTCATGCTCTCCCTCCGGCAATAGCCTCCTGGTAGACGGCAACGGTTTCGGCGGCGGTACGGGGCCAGGAGAAGTGGGCGGCGTGCTCCAGCCCCTGCCGTCGCAGTCTCTCTCGCAGCGGCTCATCGGTCAGCAGGCGGTGCAGGCCCTCCGCGATGGCTTCCACGTCGTACGGGTCCACCAGCAGCGCCCCGTCCCCGGCGGCCTCCGGCAGGGCGGAGACGGAGGAGGTCAGCACCGGCGTGCCGCAGGCCTGGGCCTCCAGGACGGGCAGGCCGAAGCCCTCGTAGATGGACGGGTAAGCGAAAACTTCGGCGGCGTTGTACCAGAGGGGAAGTTCGTCGTTGGGGACGTAGCCGGGAAAGTGGACCCGCTCGGAGAGTCCCCACCTCTCTACGGCGGCAAAAATCTCCCTGTCGTACCAGCCCCGGGCGCCAGCCAGGACCAGGGCGGTTCCGGAGTCTACGCCCGCGCGGGCGAACGCCTCTATCAGCCGGACCAGGTTCTTGCGCGGCTCCAGGGTGCCCACGAAGAGGACGAAGCGCTCCGGCAGGCTCCGGCGGGCCCGGAACGCGGCCACCTCCTCCAGCGGCAGGGGCCGGAAGATGGGGTCCACGCCGTGGTAGACGACGCGGATGTTCCCCCGCGCGACGCCCAGAAGGCATGCCGTCTCCTCGGCCGCGTGGGCGGAGACGGCGATGACCCGGCGGGCCCGCCGGACGGAGAGGCGGGTGAACAGGCGCAGGTAGAGCCGGTTGGCGGGCCGGAAGAGGTGGGGGTAGCGCAGGAAGCTGAGGTCGTGGACGGTGACGACCACAGGGCATGGGGCCACCAGCGGGCCGACAAAGACGGGCCCATGGGCCAGGTCGGCGCCGACGGCCCGCAGGGCGCGCCCCTGGGCCAGTTGCTCCCAGAGGACCCGCGCGGCGGGCCGGTGGGTGGGCCAGCGGGCGCGCCGGTAGCGCCGGCTGTCAGCCGGTGCTACCAGCGCGCGGGGGCCCACAAACGCCGTCACCTGGCACCCGGTCTGGGGCAGGTAAGTGAGCAGATGATGAATGTACTGGTGGACGCCCGCGCTCCGGTAGGACGGGTCCCCGGAAAGCAGGTGGGCGTTAATGGCCACGTGGATGGGCCGTTGCTGGGATACGTGCATGGCGGAACTATTATACCACGTCCGCCGCAGATGACCAGAGTTCCTCATCCCTCCCCCGGCCCCCCATAGGTGTAACTTAAGGTTGGATTCGGCCCCCCTGCTTCCCGCCGCCCTGGGCGCCGATGGGAAATCGGCCTGCCTGGGGGCAACCGCTGTAGGGGCAGGGCTTGCCCCTGCCCCATACAGGGCAACCGCAAGGGTTGCCCCCACGGCCTCACCTCTCCCCCGGCGGCTCACCTCACCCCCGGCCCCTCTCCCGAACTCCGTTCGGGAGAGGGGAGGGGGCCGGGGGGGGTGGGGTGAGGAACTCGGGCAGGGCTTGCCCCTGCCCCATACAGGGCAACCGCAAGGGTTGCCCCTACGCTTCGCGCTGGGCGTCAACCCTTCGGGCTGAGCCCTCAGGGCGAAGCCTGCGTTGACGCGCTCCTCAGAGGGTCGGCGAAGGCCGACCTTGTTGCGAACGAAGTGAAGCAACCTGGCCGAAG
>DAOTWL010000316.1:0-2189 GCA_034435875.1 Anaerolineae bacterium | reverse complement strand
GCGGGAAGCAGATAGCCGAATCTAACCCTTCAGTTAACGCTCATGGGGGCTGGGGGAGGGGTGAGGGTTTCCGCCCACCGAGAGGCGAGAGGAGAGAGCAGAGGGTGGGGTGAGAGCACAGAACCCCGGGTAGGTAGTTACCATCCAGGAGGGTTTGGGAGGCGGGCACCATTGTGCGGGGTGGGAGGGTGTAGAAATGGGTTTCCTCCCGCCGCTGCCCGCTGACCGTCTGCACATCCGGGGCGGTGTGGCCCAGCAGGAACGGGCCATACTGAGCCAGCAGTAGCCGTCGCACTGGCGCGGCCAGAGTTCCCCGCTCCAGAACCTCGCGGGCCATAATCAGATGATTGACCGGCGTTGGCATGGGACAGTTATTGTACACGAAACGGAGGATTTGGAGAAGTCGCGCAAGATTCATCCTGCGCTACTTCCCTAACATCCATTTGGGGTGTATAATGAGATTGAGCCCGGTCCTGAATTCCTCTCTTCCGGAGCGACAGGTATTGTTTTCCCCGAGGACATAAAGGAGGTGTGCGATGACCGTGCGAGCGGGAGTCGGTTGGAGCCTGGCAAAAGATGCCCAGGCAGCCGCGGACGAAATCGTGAACAGGGCGCTGGACGGGCTGGAGGGAGAATCCCCGGGACTGGCCCTCCTCTTCGCCACGGTGGATATGGACCTGCCCGTTCTGGTGCGGCGGGTGGCGCGCCGGCTGGGGAGGGTACCGATATTCGGCAGCAGTTCCTTCACCGGCATCCTGACCCCCGTCGGTTTCCAATCCGGCCCGAACGGGGTGGCCGGGCTGATGCTCATCTCGGGGGTGCGGGCGGGCGTCTCCCGATGTTTTCTCGGCAAAAATCCCGCCCGGGCCGGGGCACTGGCGGCAGGTCTGGCTATCCGGGAAGCGGGGCAGGGAGGGACGCCGACCCTGTTCCTGGTCACGTCTCCGCCGGGCAGTGAGGAGGGGGTGGTGGCCGGCATCAGCCGCAAGTCCCCCGGCGTCCCCGTCGTGGGTGGCAGTCCCGCCGATAACACCCTTGAGGGGAAATGGCAGGTGTTTGCCGACGGCCAGGTGTTACCCCAGAGCGCTGTCGTGGCGGCCCTCTACGTCCCCGGACCGGTCGGGTATGCCTTCGGCAGCGGGTACCGTCCCACCCGGATTCGGGCGCGCGCCGGTGCCGAAGGACGCCTGCTGAAGACGCTGGACGGCAATCCCGCGCTGGACGTCTACGCCGACTGGACAGGGAAAGACCGGGCCGCCCTCATCGGCGACTGGAAACTGCTGGGGGAGTGCCTGCTGGCCCCTCTGGCGACCCCGGTGCAGGACGCCTATCTCATCAAGCATCTGGCGGTAGGGAATGAGGACGGCACCATCGGCGCCTTCGCGGAGTTCGCCGACGGTGAGGAGGTCGCCCTGATGGAGGCGACAACGGACGAACTCATCTCAGCGGCCGGAGAGGTGGTCCGTCGGGCGGCGCAGGGGGTCCGGGACATCCGCGCCGTCTTCCTGGTCCACTGCGCCGGGCGGCGCGTCGCGCTGGGAGACCGCATCGGGGAAGTGGTGGGCGCGGTCCGGTCGGTCATCGGCGACGTCCCCTTCCTGGGCTTCTGCTCCTTCGGGGAGCAGGGGATGCTGGTCCCCGGCGTCAACCTGCACGGTAACCTGATGCTCTCCGCGCTGGTGCTGGGAGGGTAGGGGAGGACGATGAGTTCCGGGGAGATGCAGACGTCATCGGAGAAAGAGTCAACCCGTCCCCCGTCGCCGATGGAATTCGGCTCTATGCCGTTGGACCCGGTCTACGGGTGGGGCATGGTCTTTGAGCCGGTGGAGACGCTGATCCACGAGACGGCGGCCTACATTGAGCAACTGGCCCGCGAGGTCTACGAACGAGGGGCCGAGTTCAGCGACGAGGAATTGCAGGAGCGGTTCTTCGCCTTCTGGGACCGTCTGGTGGCCGAGGGGAAGCTGCAGCGGCTCCCCGACCGCCCGCCGGAGTTCGGGAAGGCGATTCTGGGCCCCCGTCGCTGGCTGCGGGCCCAGCGCATCCGCATCCGACGGCTGGTGGAGTACTGGCGCTCCGGCGGAGAGCCGCCCGTCGGCGAATCCGCCGGGGATTGGTAGCGGCGCGGGGTTTCCCCCTCCCGGTGCAGGGAAGGGGCCGGATCTCGGCGGCGGCGGCCCGCCGGAGGC
>DAOTWL010000315.1:0-6406 GCA_034435875.1 Anaerolineae bacterium | reverse complement strand
GATGCTGTCGGGAAACTGATCGGGGCCTGGAGAGAGGATACGTTGCCTGTCAAGGCGCCAGCGGATCAAGCGTTATATCTTCGCGATCTGCTCTTCCTGTATGCTATTTCGGAAAGCGGAAGGAGTCGTTTCTACCCCGACGCTGGAGGAGGTGCGTCACCTTCTGCGCCGGGATGACTTGCGGGCGATGCTGGATTCGTATTTCTATTATACCCTTCACGGACTGGAAAACGCGGCCCATCTCCTCACCCCAGGAGGAGTGATGTGCATCTTTGTGGGCAACCCCAATGTGGATGAGTTTGAAGTGCAGACCTGGCGAATTATGAGCGAGTACTTCGGAGAACGGGGCTTTGAGTTTGTCAAGGTGTACGAAGACCGGATTAAGAATCGCCAACTCTTTAGAGGCCGCAAAAACAAGAATCCGGAGGGGATTCAATCTGAATTTCTGCTGATTATGCGGAAGGAATAGCGCCTCGGAGGAAGCCATTTTAAGCCTCTACGTCGTCCTGCCCCTGCTGACAGCGGCCGCGCTGGTCCAGAGCACCGCGCTGGCCGGGGTCTCCCTCTTCGGCGCCCATCCGGATTTGGTCTTCCTGATGGTCGCCGTCTGGGCTTTCCTGCGCGGCCCGATAGAGGGAGCCGTCTGGGCCTTCATCAGCGGGCTGCTGCTGGACACTCTCTCTGGCGGGCCCTTCGGCGGCTTTGCCCTGGCGCTGCTGGCGGCCGCGCTGCTGGTCGGGCAGCAATGGGGGCGGGAACTGAGCTCCACCGCGTTCCAGTTGATGCTGCTGGTGCTGGTGGCCTGCTTTCTCTCTCACATTGTGTTGCTCCTGGTGATGACCGCGACGGGCTACCCGGTGGACTGGCCGTATGCCCTCTCCCATATCGCCGGGCCGTCGGCCCTCCTGAACGGACTGCTGGCGCCGGTCATCTACCAACCCCTTTCGTGGTTGGACCGCCACACCCGCCCGGAAGGTCTCACGTTTTAGAATCAGAAGAATCAGCGAATCGCTGATTCGCTGATTCTTCTGATTCTTCTGATTCTCCTGATGGCACGGAATTCGCAGACAAACCGCAAAGGCGAGAAAGCCCCCGCCCTCCCGGCGCGCGGGCCGCTGCGGCGGCTGGCGCTCCTCTTCACCGCGCCCCGTCTGCTCCTGCTGGGACTCCTGCTGCCCCTGGTGCTGACCGTCTACGCCCTGCGCCTCTATCGCCTGCAAGTTGTGGAGACGGAGCAATGGATCGCCCGGGCTCAACAACAACGGACCGAACTGGTCTCCCTGCCCGCCCCGCGCGGCCTCATCTACAGCCGGGACGGGGAGCCGCTGGTTCGCAACGTCCCCGCTTTCCAGGTCGTCATCATCCCGGCCTACCTGCCGGAGGACGACCTGCAGCGGGAGACGGAACTGCGCCGCCTGGCGGCCCTGCTGGGCATCCCCTACAGCAGCAGCGGCCCCCAGCCCGGCCTGCGGGAACGGGTGGAGCGGGTGCTGGACCCGAACTCCGCTGCCTACGCGCCCTACGACCCGCTGGTCGTCGCCACCAATGTGGACCGGAAAGTGGCGCTCATCATCGCCCAGGGGCAGGAGTTCGCCTTCCCCGGCGTCCGGGTGGACGTCGTCTCCCGGCGCCAGTATCCCTACGGCTCCCTGGTCTCCCAACTGGTGGGCTATCTGGGGGCCATCCCGGCGGAGAGGGCGAAGGAGTACACCGAAAAGGGCTACGACCCCGCCACCGACCGCATCGGCTACGCCGGGGTAGAGATGACCTTTGAGTCCTGGCTGCGGGGCGTCCCCGGCCAGCGCTACCAGGAGACGGACATCCTGGGCCGGGTGGTGCGAGTGTTAGGGGAAGAAATCCCGCCGACCCCGGGCCACAACCTCTATCTGACCATAGACCTGGAACTGCAACGGGTGGCCCAGCAGACGCTCCAGAAGGGAATGGACCGGGTCAACTCCCGTCGGGGCGTGGTGATCGCGATGAACCCGCAGACCGGCGAGATTCTGGCCATGGTCAGCCTGCCCACCTACGATAACAACCTCTTCGCTGAGGGGATCTCACTAGAGGAATACACCCGACTGCTGGAGGACCCCCACCGTCCCCTGCTCAACCATGCCATCGCCGACCAGTTGCCGCCCGGGTCCATCTTTAAGATTGTCCCGGCGGCGGCCGCGCTGCAGGAGGGGGTGTTGACGGCGCGCACCCGCCTGAACTGCCCGGGCATCATCATGCTCCCCAACAAGTACTACCCCAATGACCCCGGGCGGGCCCAACCGTTCCACGACTGGAAGCGGTCCGGCCACGGCTGGCTGGATGTTGTCCAGGCGATTGCCTTCTCCTCCGATACTTTTTTCTACCAGGTCGGCGGGGGGTACGAACAGTTTGAGGGACTGGGGCTGGAGCGCATCGTCCGGTACGCCCAACTCTTTGGCCTGGGGGAGCCGACGGGGATTGAACTGGAGCAGGAGGCGCCGGGGCTGGTCCCCACCGCCCGCTGGAAGCGGCTGACGGTCGGGGAGAACTGGTCCACCGGCGATACCTACAACCTTTCCATCGGCCAGGGCTATCTGCTGGTGACGCCGTTGCAGATGCTGAACGTAATGGCCACAGCGGCCAACGGCGGCACCCTCTACCGGCCGCGCATCGTCCACCACATCACCGACGCCCAGGGGAACGTCGTCCGGCCCTTCCGGCCCGAAATCATCCGCACCCTGCCCATCTCGGCGGAGAACTGGAGCCTCATCCAGCAGGGACTGGAGGGGACCGTTATCTACGGGACGGCGACTGGCGCGCAGGTGGCCGGGGTCCGGGTGGCCGGCAAGACCGGCACCGCCC
The DNA here is from genome assembly GCA_034435875.1 of Anaerolineae bacterium. Classification (GTDB taxonomy): domain Bacteria; phylum Chloroflexota; class Anaerolineae; order B4-G1; family DUEL01; genus SpSt-77. Next base: position 3,571 of record DAOTWL010000315.1, on the reverse strand, counting down.
AGTTCTGCGACGACATCGCCCGCCAGTTGGGCATCTGTCGGGAGGGTTTTGCCCAGCCGACTCACGCCTGGTTTATGGCCTACGCGCCGGTAGAGAACCCCGAGATCGCCCTCATCGTCTTTATCTACAACGGCGGCGAGGGCTCTACGGCGGCGGTGCCGGTGGCGCGGGAAATCCTGGACTGGTATTTTCACAGACGATAGACCACTGACCATAGACCACAGACCACAGACCATAGGCCACTGACCATAGACCACAGACCACAGACCATAGACCACTGACCATAGACCACAGACCACAGACCATAGACCACTGACTTTCTGTGGTCCGTCGTCCATCGTCCGTGGTCCGTTGTCCGTCGTCCGTTGTCCGTCGTCCATCGTCCGTGGTCCGTTGTCCGTCGTCCGTTGTCCGTCGTCCATCGTCCGTCGTCCATTGTCCGTCGTCCATTGTCCGTCGTCCGTCGTCCATTGTCCGTCGTCCATTGTCCGTCGTCCATCGTCCGTGGTCCATAAGGAGGCCCCGTGGAACCCTACATCGCGCAGATTGCGGCTCTGAAGCAACGGTATCTGCCCGACCTGCTGGGGCGTCGCAACGTCGTCGCCTGCGGCATCGGCTACAAGATCCGGGAGGGGGTGCAGACCGACGAACTGAGCCTGATTGTCTCCGTCACCCACAAGGTCCACCCATCCGCACTGGCGGCGGAAGACCTCATCCCTGCCCAGTTGGAAGGGGTGCCCACCGACGTGGTGGAACTGGGGGTGCTGCGGGCCTTTGGGGGCCCGCGCGACCGCTGGCGTCCGGTAGTGCCGCCGGGCGTTTCCATCGGCCACATCCGCATTAGCGCCGGGACCTTTGGCTGCCTGGTGCGGCGGGGAGGCGACCTCTTTATCCTCTCCAATAACCACGTCCTGGCGGACGTCAACAAGGGCAAAGTTGGCGATCCCGTTCTCCAGCCCGGCCCGGCGGACGGCGGGACTGCAGGAGATGCCATCGCCACGCTGGAGGAGTTCGTCCCGCTGGATTTCGGCACAACCGAGCCGGAATGCCGTATCGCCACCCTCCTGGCGACCGGCCTGAACGCCCTGGCCGAACTGGTCGGCTCCCAGCACCGCCTGGAGCCGGTCCGGCAGACCTCGGGGGTGAACCGGGTGGACGCGGCGCTGGCCTGCCCGTTGAGCGCCGACATGGTCTCCCCGGACATCCTGGGCATCGGCGTCCCCACCGGCGTCGGGGAGGCCACCCTGGGCATGCCGGTCCAGAAGAGCGGCCGGACCACCGGCCACACCAGCGGCATCATCACTCAGATTGACGCCACGGTGCGGATTGACTATTATGGCCCCAGTGCCCTCTTTGAGGGGCAACTGATCGCCTCGCCGATGAGCCAGCCCGGCGATTCCGGCTCCGCCGTCCTGGACAATGAGCGGCGGGTAGTGGGCCTGCTCTTTGCTGGCTCCGACGCCGCCACCATCATCAACCCCATCGCCGACGTCCTGACTGCTCTTCGGGTAGAAGTCGTCACGGCATGACGGCCCGGTCATCCCATCCCTACATCATCTTCGCGGTCTCCGACGGCACCGGCACGACAGCGGAGCGGGTCATCCGCGCCGCGCTGACCCAGTTCCCGCAGGAAGTGGAGGTCCGCCGATTTGGGGAGGTCCGGACGGCGGAGCAGGTCCGGGAGGTCGTCCAGGAGGCTGCCCATGCCCGCGCGCTGATTGTTCACACCCTGGTCAGCGCGGACCTGCGCCAGGCGATGTTTGAGGAGGGCCGCCGCTGCCATGTCCACACCCTGGACCTGATGGGTCCGCTCCTGGAACGCCTCTCGGACATCATCGGAATCCCTCCACTGGCCCAGCCTGGCCTCTACCGGATGGAGGACTTCAACCGGCGGATAGAGGCGGTGGATTTCGCCCTCCGCCACGACGACGGTCGGAACGCGGAGGAACTGATCCACGCGGAAATTGTCCTGGTGGGCGTCTCTCGTACCGGAAAGACCCCGCTGAGCATCTACCTGGCCTACCGGGGTTGGCTGGTGGGCAACGTCCCCATCGTCCTGGGCGTCAATCCCCCATCTATCCTCTCCCGCCTGCCGCCGGAGCGGGTGGTCGGCCTGACGGTGGACCCCGTCCGGCTGGCCCAGTTGCGGCAGGCCCGCGTACGCCGCATCAGCCAGCTGGTCAGCGAATACGCCGACCTGCGCCACGTCCGGGCCGAGGGCGTCTATGCGCTGGACCTCTTTCACCGCTACAGCTGGCAGGTGGTGGACATGACCTCCAAGCCGGTGGAGGAGGCGGCCGCCGAAGTCGTCGCCCTGGTGACGGGCCGCCTGGCGGAGCAGGAGAGCGCTCTGGATTGACGGGTCGGGGGGTCTTCTGTTATAATGAGAAGCAGTGGAGTAGGATTGCTGGAATCTGGGAGGTGACATGAACCAACTAACGGTTCCGACGATGGTTATTGCTGTGCCTCTTCGGAAGGACACCAATGGCGTGAACCGGGTAGGCGGCACTCGTGTCACTCTGGATACGGTGATCGCTGCCTTTTGGGAGGGCGCGACCGCGGAGGAAATCGCCCAGCAGTATCCGTCGCTTGCTCTCGCAGATGTGTATGCGGTGATCAGTTACTATCTGCAGAACCAGTCGGAAGTGGAAGCGTACCTTCAGCAGCGGCGGGAAGAGGCCCAGCGGATTCAGCAGGAGAATGAGGCCCGCTTTGACCCTACTGGAGTTCGGGCCCGGCTGCTGGCTCGCCGGAAATGAATCGTGCGAACTGTTGGGGCGTATATGCATGAGCCCAACTTCCGACAAAGGGTCAAAAGCGGCGGAAGGACCCAACGGGGGATTCGGCAGGAGAACGAAGCCTGCTTTGACCCTGTCTGAGTTCGGGCCCGGCTGCCAGCCCGTCGGAAGTGAATTGCGAAACGCGATATATCTGAGCAAAACTTCCGACGGAGGAAAAGAATGGTCAACGGAAGCCGGATATAGACGCTGTGCGTATTCAGGATGTGGGGCTTTCGGGAGCAGATGATTCGGTTGTGCTGGAGTGGGCTGCCACCGAAGGAAGAGTTCTGTTAACCCACGACGTTTCCACAGTTCCAAAAATCGCCTATGAACAGGTAAAGGCAGGGAAGCCGATGCCCGGTGTCTTTGTGGTTGGGCGTGAGGTCGCCATCTGGCTGGCTGTAGAGGACATTCTCCTGACTACCGAGTGCAGTCTGGAAAATGAGTGGGAAGGGCAGGTGCGATACCTCCCCTTACGATGAGCGTTGGCCCTGCTCTCTGTTGAGGAGGTAACCTATGGAAGGCCGTCCTGGCTTGATGATAACCCGCCTTGAGATACAGAATTACCGTTCTCTGGCCGACGTCGTGCTGGAATTTTCCCCATTAACCGTGTTGGTGGGACAGAACGGTAGCGGCAAGAGCAATATCGTGGACGTCTTGCGGTTTGTTGCGGACGCGATGAACCTCGGTCTGGATAGCGCCATCGGGAAACGGGATGGCATTCGGGCGCTGCGCCGCTGGTCGTCCAAGGGCCGCCCCTACAATGTAGTGATCCGGCTGGAGATGGAAGC
>DAOTWL010000314.1:0-7971 GCA_034435875.1 Anaerolineae bacterium | reverse complement strand
AAATAGCATACAGGAAGAGCAGATCGCGAAGATATAACGCTTGATCCGCTGGCGCCTTGACAGGCAACGTATCCTCTCTCCAGGCCCCGATCAGTTTCCCGACAGCATCCTCTATCAGTCTCTGCAACTCATGGTAAGTGCGAAATTCCAGTTCAAAGCCCAGCTCTCTACACTTGCTCCGCAGCAGGTGAATATTAGAGATTCCCCTCAATGCCTGGAGTTCCAATTCTACGGAAGCAACCGCATAGGCTACCCAGAGATCATCCCATTCCTCCAGCCGGTGCACCCACCAGGAAAGCCTTTGGAAAGCATTGGGGTCCGGCTCGGGATCCCATTGAACCAGTGCTTTCACAATCTGGTCCAACCCATAAGCCAGCTGCAAATGAATATGGGGCGTGATGGCAGCCCCCCCCTCCATCTCGTCTGCTAAATTATCAAAATTGTAACGAAGTCCCTCCAGGTCTTGTAGCGAAGCACGGATTTTGTTGATGGTTGAACTTCGCTGCTGGGACTCTCGCGGATCCCAGATTCCAATTAAGTACAAAGTTGGCAAAGAAGGTTCCGCTCCTTCGCGAATCAGTTCTTTGATCGCATCCGCCAGAGACCCTTTGGCCGTCGTCCCGCCGGTATCATCCCGGGAGCGAAGTCGGATGAGGAGTAGCCGGGTATGCTCTCTTGTAGCCCCGATGACATCAATGTCACTTTTAGGAGCAGCGTGGAACGTCTGCTGCAGGAACGTCCGGGCCTCTTCTCCCTCCAGCACCTGGAAACTGGTACATTGGGGGAGAGCTCTCTTCAGCAACTCTTCCAGTACCTTCCCCTGTCGGGCCCGATACGAACTGTGAAACCACTGCTGAAACGCAAACATCAGCGTATAGTAATCTGCCAGCCGATAGTCTCGCAGAGCAGAAGCACGGGTGATGCCTGCCGCGAACCCCTTCACCTTATCCAGGTCTTCCCGGAGGGCCTGGAACTCTTCCCGAAAGAGCCGGCAGACGATCTCCTCCGCCAGGCTCAGCGGGCTGTGCAGAACATCCCGAATCACATCTAACTCCGGATTGTCATCCAGGAGCAAAAAGACCCGAGGCTGATGTTCAAATCGCATTTTCTCCCCTACTCCCCCGGTTCCTCCTGCACCAGGGGCTGGAATGACTTGACCACCAGGGTCAGTTCTACCCGACGGTAGTCCACCGCCGGATTGACAATGGCTTCCTGGAAGAGAGCGAAATCCTGCTTCACCACCTGGACAACCTGTCCCAGGATCAGGCCCCGGGGGAACGCGCCCCCCAGGCCGGAGGTGAGCACAATGTCCCCGACCTGGACGGTGTCTTCCTGGGGGATGTAAAGCATGCGCAGGGAGCCGTCCGCCTGGCCCACGACCAGGCCGGTGGCGCGGGATTGCTGAAGGATGGCGGCGACGCTGTGGCCGGTGTCGGTGACCAGCCGCACTTTGCTGGTGTGGAGCCCGGTCTCCACCACCCGCCCCACCAGGACAGCGCCGCCGGTGACCACCGGCATCCCTACCGAGACCCCGTCGGCCTGCCCGACGTTGATGGTGATGGTGCGCAGGTAGGGGTTGGGCTCCTGCCCCACCACTTCGCCGCAGGGAGCATGGATGCAGGCCGACCGCCCCACCACGTCCGCCCCCAGAAAGGCCCAGGTGGGATTGGCCTGCACAAATCCCAGCAGTCCGCGCAACTGCACCACTTCCGCCTCGTACTCCCGCAGGCGGACGTTCTCAACGGTGAGCGCGTCCACCTGTTCCTCCAGTTCGGCCACGCGGACGCGCAGTTCCCGCACCTCGCGGACGGTCTGGGAGAGGTCGCCGATATTGCGGACCAGTGCAGTGGTGGCCCGCTGAAGAGGGGCCAGGATAACTTGCAGGCCCTGCTCTACAGGGGCCAGGATGCGGGTTTCATGAAGGGCCAGGAACAGGATAGAGAGGATAAGGAACGTCAGTGGGAGCCACGAACGCCAAGTCCTGCGCCGCACCGAACCTCTCCGTCAAAAAGTCAGGAGACCAGTTCCGTCCCCCGGCGGTCGGTGGTCATGACGACCTTCCGTAGCAGGTCCACGTTCTCCAGCACCATCCCGGCTCCCCGGGCCACGCAGGTCATCGCGTCCTGCGCTACCCATGCCCGGATGTGCGTCTCCTGAGTGACCCGCTCGGCCAGGCCTTTCAACAGGGCGCCTCCGCCGGTCAGGCAGATCCCGATGTCCATCAGGTCGGCGACCAGTTCCGGCGGCGTATCGTCCAGCGTATCCCGGATCAGGTCCACAATGAGGCCCACGGAAGCGGAAAGGGCCTCCCGAATCTCTATGCTGCTGATCTCCACCGCCTCGGGCAGGCCGGTGACCAGGTTGCGGCCTCGCAGCAGCATGGTCTTCTCTTCGGGGAGGGGATAGGCGGAACCGATGGCGATTTTGACCCGCTCGGCAGTCTGCTCGCCGATCATCAGGTTGTATTTCTGGCGGGCGTACTGGATGATGTCCTCATCCATCTCGTCCCCAGCGACCCGGATGGAGCCGCTGATGACAATCCCGCCCATTGCGAAGACGGCGACCTCGGTGGTGCCCCCGCCGATGTCCACCACAATACTGCCCCGGGATTCGGTTATCGGGAGGCCAGCACCAATCGCCGCCGCCATCGGCTCTTCTATCAGGTAGGCCTCCCGGGCTCCGGCGGCGATGGTGGCATCGTAGACGGCCCGCCGCTCCACCTCTGTGACCCCGCTGGGGATGCCCACCACGACCCGGGGGCGGGGGAAGGGGGTAAACATGTGCTGATGGGCTTTCTTGATGAAATAGTCCAGCATGGCCTGGGTCACCTCAAATTCGGAGATAACCCCATCTCGCAGCGGGCGGATAGCGACGATATTGGCCGGAGTCCGCCCGACCATCTCTTTCGCCTCGGCGCCGATGGAGAGAACCTGACGGCTATCCCGCTCAATGGCTACCCACGAGGGCTCGTTGATGACGATCCCTTTCCCCCGGACATAGACCAGGGTGTTCGCTGTGCCCAGGTCAATGCCAATATCCAGGGAAAAGAGGCCCAGCAACGCGTCTATCGGATTCCACAACGGCATTTCTTCACCTGAATTTCGGGTTTCACTGAGAATTGCCTGACCGAAACGATTATACCACAAATTGAGGCTTTGGGTAGTGGAGAGAATGTTTGAACGACTTGACAGAACCCTTCCCTTATGATAAAACCTCTTTGCCAGTTTCACTTTCGCCGCCCAGGAGCGCCGTTTGTCCCAGGAATTGCTCATCGTGACCAATAACCCCGGCAAGAAACGGGAATATCAGGCTCTGCTGGCCTCCCTTCCCGTCCCCATCCGCTTCCCTTCCGACCTGGGATATTGGATAGATGTCCAGGAGGACGGGACCACCTACACCGAGAACGCCATCCGCAAGGCCCGGGCCGGTGTCCGGGTCTCCGGTCTCCTCTCTCTGGCCGACGACTCCGGCCTGGAGGTGGACGCGCTGGGCGGTGCCCCGGGCATCCGCTCCGCCCGCTACACCCCCGGTTCCGACGCCGACCGCGTCGCGGCTCTGCTGGCCCGCATGGACGGCATCCCCTGGGAAGGGCGCACCGCCCGCTTCCGTTGTGTCATTGCCATCGCGACCCCAGAAGGTGACATCTACACCGCCGAGGGGACCTGCGAGGGAATGATCGCCACCACGCCCGCCGGGACCGGCGGCTTCGGCTACGACCCGGTCTTCTACCTGCCCGAGTTCGGCTGCACCATGGCCCAACTTCCGCCAGAGGTAAAGAACCGCATCAGCCATCGGGCGCGCGCGGTGCAGGCCGCGCTCCCTATCTTACAGCAATTATTGATAAGGACGCAGATAAACGCAGAATACGCAGATTCTTAATATGATTTATCCGCGTCCATCCGCGTTGATCCGCGTCCCGTAAAGACGGAGAAGCGATGATTTTCCGGTGGCTGCGCCCCAGAACCCGACTGTCCGCAAAATCCCAAACCGTTGCCGAAATCTCTCACCCGCTCCAGGAGCGCATCCGATACACGTTCCGGGAGCCGGGGTTGCTCCTGCGCGCCCTGACCCATCCCTCCTACGTCCATGAACACCCCGAGGAGGGCTGGGATAACCAGCGGCTGGAATTTCTGGGGGATGCCGTCCTGAGCCTGACGGTGGCGGAGTGGGTCTTCCACCGGTATCCAGAGTTCCGGGAGGGGGACATGACCCGCCTGCGGGCCGTCCTGGTCTCGGAGGAGATGCTGGCCCGCTTCGCCGCCCAACTGGGCCTGGGCGACTTCCTCCGCCTGGGGAGGGGCGAAGAGGAACGGGGTGGGCGGGAGCGGGCGCCCAATCTGGCCGACGCCTTTGAGGCCGTCGTCGGCGCGATGTACCTGGACGGAGGACTGGAGCCGGTGCGGGCCATGGTGCGTTTCCTGATGGCGCCGATGGCAGAGGCCATCCTGGCCGCTGAGGCCGATAAGGATGCCAAAAGCCGCTTCCAGGAGTGGGCCCAGGCCGAAGTGGGCATCACGCCCCGCTACCGTATCGTCGCCGAGCATGGCCCGGAGCACGCCAAGACCTTCGTCGCGGAAGTTCTCCTCGGGGACGAGGTGGCTGGCCGGGGAGAAGGGCGCTCCAAGCAAGCCGCCGAACAGGCCGCCGCGCGGGACGCGTGGGAGCGGAGAACAGAATACGGGAAACGGGAAACGTGAAGCGTGAAAGGAGGAGATATGAGCATCAGCCAGGAACAAGAGCGGATTGCCGCCGAACGGGAACGGTGGGAAAAGACCACCCTGAGAGCCACACTGGACCGTCAGCCGGAGCGGTATCCGGAGTTCATCACTGCCTCGGGCGAGCCGGTGGAACGGCTCTATACCCCGCTGGACGGGGGAGACTACCTGGAGAACATCGGCTTCCCCGGCGAGTACCCGTTCACCCGGGGCATCCATCCCAACATGTACCGGGGGCGGCTGTGGACGATGCGGATGTTCGCCGGATTCGGCACCGCCGAGGAGACCAACGCCCGCTTCAAGTACCTGCTGGCTCACGGCGAGACGGGCCTCTCGGTGGCCTTTGACCTGCCCACCCTCATGGGCTACGACACCGACGCGCCGGAGGCCGAGGGGGAGTTCGGTAAATGCGGCGTCGCCGTCTCGTCGCTGAAGGACATGGAGATTCTCTTTGACGGCATCCCGCTGGACAAAGTCACCACGTCTATGACCATCAACAGTCCGGCGGCGGTCATCTGGGCCATGTACATTGCAGCGGCGGAGAAACAGGGCGTCCGCATGGACCAACTGGGCGGCACCATCCAGAACGACATCCTCAAGGAGTACATCGCCCAGAAAGAATACCTCTTCCCGCCAGAGCCCTCCATGCGGCTGGTGACGGACACCATAGAATTCGGCAGCAAGTATCTCCCCAAATGGAACACCATCAGCATCAGCGGCTACCACATTCGGGAGGCGGGCTCCACCGCTGCGCAGGAACTGGCCTTCACCCTGGCTGACGGCATGGAGTACGTCCGCTGGGCCCTCCGGCGCGGTCTAGATATAGACGAATTCGCCCCGCGCCTCTCCTTCTTCTTTAACTGCCACAACGACTTTCTGGAGGAGATTGCCAAATTCCGGGCCGCGCGCCGCATCTGGGCGCGGGAGATGCGCCATACCTTCGGGGCCAAAAACCCCCGCTCCTGGTGGATGCGCTTCCACACCCAGACTGCCGGGTGCACTCTCACCGCTCAGCAGCCGGAGATCAACATCGTCCGTGTGGCGATTCAGGCCCTGGCGGCGGTCCTGGGCGGGACGCAATCGCTGCACACCAACTCGCTGGATGAGGCGCTGGCGCTGCCCAGTGAGTTCGCCGTCACCATCGCGCTGCGCACCCAGCAGATCATCGCCCATGAGTCGGGTGTGGCCAACACTGTGGACCCGCTGGGCGGCTCCTACGCCATAGAGGCCCTCACCGACCGGCTGGAGCGGCAGGCCTACGACTACTTCGCCCGCATTGAGGCACTGGGCGGGGTCATCCCGGCGATTGAGACCGGTTTCTTCCAGAAAGAAATTGCCGACTCCGCTTACCGCTACCAGCGGGAGATAGACGAGCGGCGGCGCATTGTCGTCGGGGTCAACGAATTTGTGGCCGAAGAGCCCCTCAAAGTGCCGCTCCTGAAGATGGACCCCGAGGGCTACCGGCGGCAGTGCGAGCGGCTGGCCCGGGTGCGGGCGGAGCGGGATAACGGCGCGGTGGGGCAGGCACTGGACCGGCTGCGCGTCGCCGCCCAGGGGACGGAGAACGTCATGCCGCACATCCTCAACGCCGTCCGCGCCTATGCCACCCTGCAGGAAATTATGGACATTTTCCGGGAGGTCTTCGGGCTATACCGGGAGCCGATGGTGTTGTGAAGCAGGGAGCAGGTCGCAAGGAGCAGAGGGGCAGGGGGGCAGGGGAGCAGGGGAGCAGAGGGGCAGGGGAGCAGTTAGCCCAATGGTGGTGACTTTTTCCGTGGCGCAGGCTGTCAGCCGTGGCGCAGGCTGTTAGCCTGCGAACAGGCCGACGGCCTGCACTACGCTGAGATATGCGCAACTCCTGTCGGAGGGAAAACAGGACGATGAACCGCTGGCAGTATCGGGTGACAGTACACAGCGCGGAAGAGGTCCTGCACCGGGTGGAGGAGCCAGTGGCCCAGGTGCCGCCGATGCTCTACTGCGACACGGAGGGCATCTGCTACTTTGACGCCGGAGACCCGTTCCTGCGCGCAGTGGAGGCCGTCCTGAACGGCCCGGGCGAGCAGGGGTGGGAACTGGTGCAGGTCACTTTCCGCTCCCAGCAGATGATTTGCTTCTGGAAGCGGCCGAAGTGAGATTCAGGTGACGGTCACCTCCAGGGTGACCGTCACCTTTATTGCTGGCATTGCGGGCAGAAGTGGGCACCGCGGCCCCCGATGCGGGTGCGGACAATGGAAGCCCCGCAACGGGGGCAGGGGGTGCCTTCCCGCCCGTAGACCGCCAGATGGACCGCGAATTCCCCCGGGCGCCCGTCGGGGAGAACGTACCGTCGGTCGGCCAGGGTGGTGCCCCGGCGGGCGACCGCTTCCTCCAGCACCTCCCGGATGGCCCCGTGCAGTCGGGCCACCTCATCCGGCAGCAGCGTGTCGGCGCGGCGGAGGGGGTGGAGGCAGGCCCGCCAGAGAACCTCGTCGGCGTAGATGTTCCCCAGGCCCGCCAGGAAGCGCTGGTTGGCCAGCAGCGGCTTCAGGCGCACCCGACGGCCCCGCAGCATCCCCGCCAGCCGCTCCGGGGTGAGGCCCGTGTCCAGCGGCTCCGGCCCCAGGTCGCCCAGCCAGTCCTCGGGACAGGCCGTCAGCACCATCCGCCCGAACTTGCGGGGGTCGGAGAAGCGCAACCGCCGTCCGTCCTCCAGATGGAAGACCACCCGGGTATGGGCATCCTCAGGGGCTTCGGCGTCCTCCACGGCCAGCCGCCCGCTCATCCGCAGATGCATCAACAGCCACTCCCCGCCGTCCAGGCCCAGGAGTAACCATTTCCCCCGCCGCCGGACCTCCAGAACGCGGCGCCCGGCCAGCCGTCGGGCAAAGGTCTCCGGATCCGGCGCGGCGACGGTGCGCGGCCAGCGCACCTCCACCCCGATGATGCTCCGCCCGACGAGGACATCTCTCAATTCCCGCGCGAGGGTCTCTACTTCCGGCAACTCAGGCATCGCGTTGATCTGATCAGGACTTACGCGGTTCACCCGTAGGACGGGCTTTTCAGCCCGTCCGGACCCCTTCTCAGCCCGTCTGGACCGCTTCTCAGCCCATCCGGACGACCTGGAGAGGCCGTCCTACAGGGCAAGTGCGTAACTCCTACTGATAAGACTTACGTAGTTCGCTCGTAGGGGGCTTTCAGCCCGATGGCACTCACTTTTTCGGCGCGCTTACCTCACCCCTCCCCCGGCCCCTCCCCTCTCCCAAACTTCGTTTGGGAG
>DAOTWL010000313.1:0-36787 GCA_034435875.1 Anaerolineae bacterium | reverse complement strand
CCTTTAACCTTGTATCCTTGTATCCTTTCACCCTCTATCCTTTCCCCAGGAGGTGCCTATGCTGCGCGAAGTTGCCATTGTGGGGGCCGGATGGAGTGGGTTTCGCTCCATCACGCCCGACCTCTCCTACAAGGAGATGATGTACGAAGCCGCCGTCCGCGCCTACGAGGACGCCGGCATTGACCCCCGCCGGGACGTGGATAGTTTCGTCACCGTGGCGGAGGACTTCATAGAGGGGACCAGCATCTTTGACGAGTACACCCCCGACCAGTTGGGCGGCGCGCTGCGGCCCAACCACACCATCACGGGCGACGGCATCCACGGCCTGGCGGCGGCGGTGATGCAGATTCTCACCGGCCAGTTTGACGTCGTAGTCGTGGAGGCCCACAGCAAAGCCTCCAACGTCCTTACCCTCCCCCACATCCTGGCCTACGCCATGGACCCCGTCTACAACCGCCCGCTGGCGTTTCATCCCTACGCCATCGCCGGGATGGAGATGCGGCGGTATCTGGCGGAGACGGCGACCCCGCTGGAAGCATGCGTCCGGGTGGTGGTGAAGAATCGGGCTAACGCGCTCTTTAACCCCCTGGCCGCTTACGGCGCCGACCTGAGCGTGGAGGCGGTGCTGGGTTCGGACATGGTGGCCGAACCGCTCACCCGCCTCCAGTGCGCCGACCACGCCGACGGGGCCATCGTCCTGGTCGTGGCCGACGGCGCCACCGCCCGCGCCCTCACCGACCGCCCGGTCTGGATTCGGGGGATTGGCTGGGCCAACGACACCCATACCCTGGAGAGCCGTCCCTGGGGAGAGGCGTCGTACGCGTACCCGGTGGCCCAGATGGCCTACCGCACCGCCGGGATCAAGAGCCCCCGGGCCGAGATAGACTTCGCCGAGATAGACGACACCTTCGCCTACAAAGAACTCCAACATCTGGAAGCACTGGGGTTCTGTCGCCCCGGCGAGGCGGGCCTGTGGACCCTGGAAGGGGGAACCGAAATCAACGGCGAGTTCCCCGTCAACCCCTCCGGCGGCAGCCTGGGGATGGGGCATCTGCTGAACGGCTCCGGGCTGGCGCGGGTCCTGGAGGTGGTGTTCCAGTTGCGCGGCGAGGCCGGGCGGCATCAGGTGGAGGGGGCCGAAGTCGGCATGGCCTTCGCCTGGCGGGGCATCCCCACCACCAGCGGCGCGGCCGTCATATTGAGTAATTAAGGGAAGGAGGTCAGCAATGGCCCGAAACCGAGTCGCCATTGTCGGCGCGGGGATGACCAAATTCGTCCGCCGCGCCCAGGAGACCGCCAAAGAACTGGCCTGGGAGGCCGCCAGCAAAGCGCTGGAATCCTGCGAAATGACCCTGGACGATATTGACGCCGTCGTCATCGGCACCGCGCCGGAGGCCTTTGACGGCGTCCACATGAAGAGCGAATACCTCTCCGACGGCTGCGGCGGCTGGGGCAAGCCGGTTATTCGCGGCTTCGTGGGCGGCGGGACGGGAGTCTTCGCCCCCATCCAGGGCTGGTACCACGTCGCCAGCGGCCTCTTTGACACCGTCCTGGTCGTCTGCGAGGAGAAGATGTCCTCCTGCCAGCCCCATCCCCAGGGCGCGTTCCTCACCATCTTTGACCACACCACCGAGCGCCCCCTGGGGCCGAACCTGCTCTGGATTTTCGCCCTGGAGATGAACGCCTACATGACCCGCTACGGCCTTTCCAAGCGGGACATCGCGCTGGTTTCGGTGAAGAATAAGCGCAACGCCGCCGACCACCCGGCCGCGCACCTGGGTGACCCGAACATCACCGTGGAGGACGTCCTGAACTCCGAGGTACTGGCCTGGCCCGTCCAGCGGCTGGACGTCTCTCCGGTGACCGACGGGGCGGTGGCGGTGGTGATGGCCGCCGAACACGTCGCCCGCCGGGTCACGGACAAGCCCGTCTGGGTGGAGGGGGTTGGTTGGTGTCTGGATACGGCCTACTGGACCAACCGCGACCTCTCCTACCCCACCTATGTGGAGGAGGCGGCGCGGATGGCCTACAAGATGGCCGGCATCACCGAACCGCGCAAGCAAATCCACATCGCCGAGCCCTACGACCCCTTTGACTATAAAGAACTGCACCACCTGGAAGGGCTGCTGCTCTTTGACAAGGGCAAGGCGCCGGAAGCGACCGCGCTGGGCATCACCCAGCGGGATGGCGACCTGCCCGTCTGTCCCAGCGGAGGGCTCCTGGGCGTGGGCAACCCTATCTCCGCCGCCGGACTGATGAAAGTGGCGGAAATCTTCTGGCAGTTGCGGGGCGAAGCGGGAGCCCGCCAGGTGCCCGGCCAGCCCAAACGGGGCGTCGCTCAGGCCTGGGGCGACCTGATGCAGGTGGGAACGGTTATTGTTCTGGGGGTATCATAAACCCCGATCGCCGACAACACGGGAATCACACTGCTGCCGGAGGTGAACCATGTCCCTGCGGCTACCCAAAAGTGCAGCAACGGTTCTAACAGAACTGACTGGAGAGCCAAGACCGGAATCGGCGCTCTTTCTGATCCTCCGGGATGTCGTCGCCTACCGTCTGGAAAAAATTACGGCGGCCCTGAGAGCCTTTGAAGAGAAGTACGGAATGTCTTTTGAGAAATACCGGGAGCGATGGGAGAGAGAAGACCACCCGGAGTATTACACCTATGAAGCCGAGCGGGATTTTCTGGAATGGGAGGCTCTGGTCACCCGCCGGAAACGCCTGGAGGACCTGCAGGCATGGCTATGGTAACGACAGTAGAGATTCTGAAAAGCATCGTCACTGCCTGCAGGCACTCTGCCCTTGTCCAATCCTACACCGTCCGGGATATGGATGAGGACATCCTGAGCGTTCGCGTATACCTCCAGGAGGATATATTCGGAACCGAGGCGTTTGTTGAGGTTTTCTACAACCTGGCAACCCAGAGAACCTCATTTGCCTTGATTGTGGCAGGCCGTAGAGAGTACGGGAAAGACAATGCCCGAAGAGGATGGCATGTTCATCCCTTCGGCAACCCGGACGACCACCGGCCATGCCAGGAGACCGATTTCGCCGGATTCCTGGCCGAAGTGGAAGCCCACATCCGAAAAACTTGATGGCTTCGCCGTCAGGAACGAGGAGGAAACCATGAAAGAATGGGTCTACGACACCATCTATCTTAGCGAGCAGGACTTTGAAACCGGGCGGGTGCTCTATGAGACCTGGGCACCCAACGCCCGCTATGCCTGGGACGCGGGGATTGCCATTGGCCGCTACTTGGCGGAACTGAAGGCCGGACGGCTGGTCGGCGTGCACTGCCCCAGTTGCGGGCGGATTCTGGTCCCCCCGCGCATGTTCTGCCAGGATTGCTTTGTCCCCACCGACGGCTTCGTCCCCCTGCAGGACACCGGCACCGTCGTCACCTTCTCCCTCTGCTACGTCCGCTGGGATATGGTGCGGCTGGAGCATCCCCTCATCCCCGCCGTCATCGCCATAGACGGCGCATCGCCCGGTATGGGCATCCTCCACCTGCTGGGGGAGGTAGACCCCCAGGCCGTCCGGGTCGGTATGCGGGTGCAAGCCGTCTGGAAGCCCCCTGAGGAGCGGGAAGGGGCCATCACCGACATCCGCTACTTCAAGCCCCTGGAGTGAGGAGGTACCATGTCCCTTTTAGAACGAATCGTTCACCCCGACCAGACAAAGGCCTGGTACGGCGAGATTCCCATCCAGAACCGCTACACGGTGGGTATTGCCGGGGAACGGTTTTTCCGCGAGATCAAAGAGAATGCCCGATTCTGGGGCACCCACTGCCCCCACTGCGACCTGATCTACGTCCCGCCCCGCCTCTACTGTGAGCGCTGTTTCGCCAAACTGGAAGAATGGGTGGAAGTGCCGACCACCGGTCGGGTGCACACCTTTACCGTCGTCCACCTGGACCTGGACGGCAACCCCCTGCCGGAGCCCCGCGTCGTCGCCTTCATCCAGATAGACGGCACCGACGGCGGGCTGGTCCACGACCTGGGGGAGGTGGATCCGGAGGAGGTCTGCATCGGGATGTGCGTGGAGGCCGTCTTCAAGGACCCGGAAGAGCGCCGGGGGAGCATCACCGACATCCGCTACTTCCGACCGGTCGGGTAGGCTCCTGTCTTTTGGAGAGGGGGAATTTTGCGGCAGATTCACTGCCGTAGCATCACATTGAATCGTGGTAGGACGTGGGGCGGGCTTTCAGCCCGCCATCCTTGGGGACAGCCTGGAAAGGCTGTCCTACATCTGGGGGTTCTTGCAACCGTTAGAACGCCGCCACGATTTTCTGCAGACCTGCCACTGCCGCAAAATTCTCCCGCTTTCCTGAACCGACTATTGACTACACGAAGTCCATTTACACGAAAGGAGGCGCGTTATGAAAGCACCCGTTCTCGCCAGCAATTTCTGGACAACGGTCCTCTGGCTCATCATTATCATCCTGATCGTTCTGCTCATCCTCTATCTGGTCTGGCTGCTCACCCGCAAACGGCGAAAAGAAGTTGGCCGCGCCGAGGCCGCTCCCGCGCCGGAAGCCCCCCGCGCCCCAACGGTGGAAACCGTCCCCCCCGCGACCCCTGTGGCGGAGGCCGCTGCCGTGCCGGAGGTCCCCCGCGCCCCAGTCCCGGAAGTCGCTCCTGCCGCCGCCTCCGCCGACGACCTGACCCGCCTGGAAGGCATCGGGCCGAAAGTAGCGAAAGTCCTGGCCTCCATCGGCATTATCACCTTTAAGGCCCTGGCCGAGGCCGACTACAGCCAGGTCAAGCAGGCGCTGGTGGACGCAGGCTGGCCGTATATGGACCCGGCGGGCTGGATAGAGCAGGCAAAACTGGCCGCCGAGGGCCGCTGGGAGGAACTGGCCCTCTTCCAGGACCAACTGAAGGGCGGACGCCGGCAGTAACCCCTTTCTACTGCAGAGCACGCAGAGAGCGCAGAGGATAGCAGGGCGCCCGACGGACATCGCGGGCGCTGTGATACGTGCCTTGTGGCATTTTCCCGCCCCAGGAGGACTCCTATGGCTACTGCCCATTCTTCGCTCCAGGCCCTGAAGGAAGGCAACCGGCGATATGTAACTGGTCGGGCCCAGCATCCCCGTCAGGACGCCGCGCGCCGACAGGAGACCTGCCCTCAGCAACGCCCGTTCGCCGTCATCCTGGGATGCTCCGACTCGCGCGTCCCGCCCGAACTCATCTTTGACCAGGGCATTGGGGACCTGTTTGTCATCCGTACCGCCGGGCATGTAGTGGACCGCGCCGCCCTGGGCAGCGTGGAGTACGCCATGGAGCATCTGGGTGTCCCCCTGGTGGTGGTCCTGGGCCACACCCATTGCGGCGCGGTGACTGCCGCCGTCCACAGCGCGCCCGCAGAGGACGCGCCCCACATCGGCTACCTCGTAGAGGCCATCCTGCCCGCCGTCCGGCAGACCGCCGACCTCCCCGGCGACCCGGTTGCCAACGCCATAGACACCCACATCCGGCTCACGGTGGAAGCCCTGGTTGCCGCATCCCCGGTCCTGGCGGAGCGGTCCCGTTCCGGCGCCCTCCGCATCGTCGGCGCGCGGTACGACCTGGAGAGCGGTGAGGTGGTCTGGCTGGATGTCTAATCATTTCCTCACCCCACCCCCAGCGGCTACGCCGCTACCCCCTCCCCTCTCCTGACCTTTGGTCAGGAGAGGGGCCGGGGGTGAGGTGAAGGCGCCGGGGGAGGGGTGAGGCTGAACGGTTACAAACCCCCTGCTCCCTGCGACCTGCGCCCTGCTCCCTGAAACAGGAGGTTTCCCAATGTCTACCCTTCTCCTCCAGCACGCCGACATTCTGGTCACGATGGACGACTCCGGACGGGAAATCCCCGACGGCGGGCTCTTTGCCCGCGACGGCGTCATCCAGCAGGTGGGGCCGACGGCGGAACTCCCCGCCACCGCCGACCTCGTCATCAACGCGCGCGGGATGGTCGTCCTGCCCGGCCTGGTCAACACCCACCACCACCTCTACCAGACCCTCACCCGCGCTGTCCCGGCCGCGCAGGATGCCACCCTCTTTGAGTGGCTGAAGACCCTCTACCCCATCTGGGCCCGGCTGACGCCGGAGGCGGTCTACGTGAGCGCGCTGGTCGGCCTGGCGGAACTGATGCTCTCCGGCTGCACCACTGCCTCCGACCACCTCTACATCTACCCCAACGGCTGCCGGATGGACGACGAAATCCGCGCCGCGCGGGAAATCGGCATCCGCTTCCACGCCAGCCGGGGCGCGATGAGCCTGGGCGAGAGCAAAGGCGGCCTTCCCCCCGACCGGGTCGTGGAGGACGAGGACTTCATCCTGAAGGACATGCAGCGGGCCGTAGAGACCTACCATGACCCCCATCCCTATGCCATGCTCCGCATTGTCCTGGCCCCCTGCTCCCCCTTCTCCGTCACCCCGGACCTGATGCGGGAGGCGGCGGCGCTGGCCCGCGCCTACGGCGTCCACCTCCACACCCACTTGGCGGAGACGCTGGACGAGGAGCAGTTCTGCCTGGAACGGTTTGGCCGCCGACCGGTGGGCTACGCCGAAGACCTGGGCTGGGTGGGGGACGACGTCTGGTACGCCCATGGGGTGCACGTGAACGGCGAGGAAATCGGCCTGCTGGCCCGCACCCGCACGGGCGTCTGCCACTGCCCCAGTTCCAACATGCGGCTGGCCTCCGGCATCGCGCCGGTGCGGGCGTACCTGGATGCCGGAGTGCCCGTCGGCCTGGGCGTGGACGGCTCCGCCAGCAACGACTCCTCCCACCTGCTGGCCGAGGCCCGGATGGCCATGCTCCTGCAGCGAGTCACCGGCAACCCGCGCGGCCTGACGGCCCGCGAGGCCCTCTGGCTGGCGACGCGCGGCGGCGCCACCGTCCTGGGCCGGGACGACATCGGGCAACTGGCCCCCGGCTTTGCCGCCGACTTCATCGCTTTCCGCCTGAACCGCCTGGACTACGCCGGCGCACTCCACGACCCCGTCGCCGCGCTGGTCTTCTGCACCCCCCGGCGGGTGGACCTCTCCGTTGTCAACGGCCGCGTCGTGGTGGAGGAGGGCCGCCTGCTGACGGTGGACCTGGGCCCCGTGGTGGAGCGGCACAACCGTATCGCCCGGCGGATGGTGCGCGGAGAATAACGGAATACGCAATCCGCCCATGCGCGTCCTCCTGGTCTCCAAAGCCTGCATTGTCGGCATCTACCAGCGGAAACTGGAGGAGCTCGCGCGGCGGGGCGTGCAGTTGCGGGCCGTCGTCCCCCCGTACTGGAAGGACGAGCGCGGCGTCCTGCCCCTGGAGCGGGCCCACACCGGGGGCTACGAACTGGTCGTGGAGACGATGGCCCTCAACGGCCACTTCCACCTCCATTTCTACCCGCGCCTGGCCCGCCAGATTCGGTCCTTCCGCCCGGACATCGTCCACCTGGACGAGGAGCCGTACAATCTGGCGACCTTTCACGGGATGGTGCTGGCCCGGCGGGCCGGTGGTCGTACCCTGTGGTTCAGTTGGCAGAATCTCCTGCGCTGCTACCCGCCCCCCTTCTCCCTCTTTGAGCGCTACTGCCTGCGCCACGCGGACGCGGCGATTGTGGGCAGCGAGACCGCCGCGCGGGTCTGGCGGGCCAAAGGGTACACCGGCCCGCTGGCCGTCATCCCCCAGTTCGGCATAGACCCGGACCACTTCGCCCCCCCACCCCACCGGGAAGAGGGCCGGCCCTTCACCGTGGGCTTTGCCGGACGACTGGTGGAGGAAAAAGGAGCCGACCTTCTGCTGGAGGCCGTTGCGGGGATGCCCGGGGTACGGGCGGAGATTCTGGGAAGTGGGCCGATGCGCCCCGTCCTGGAGAGACAGGCCGCCGCGCCGGCGCTGGCCGGACGGGTGGCCTTCCTGGGCACCCTCCCCTCCCCCCAGATGCCCGAATTCTACCACCGGCTGGACGTCCTGGTCCTCCCCTCCCGTTCCCGCCCGAACTGGATAGAACAATTCGGCCGGGTCCTGGTGGAGGCCATGGCCTGTGGGGTGCCGGTGGTCGGCTCCACCTGCGGCGAAATCCCCCACGTGGTCGGCGACGCGGGGCTTATCTTCCCGGAGGGGGACGTAGAAGCCCTGCGGGAGTGCCTGGAGCGTCTCCGCGCCGACGCCTCCCTGCGGGCCGAACTGGCCCGTCGGGGCCGGGAGCGGGTCCTGGCCCACTACACCCACGCCCACATCGCCGCCCAGACGGTGGCGGTCTACCGGTCCCTAACGCACCCGTAGCGCAAGATTTACTTGCATCTTGCATCTTGCATCTTGCACCTTGCACCTTGCATCTTGCACCTTGCGCCCCCCATTGCCCCTCTGCCCAGGCGTGCTATAATATGGATACCCCCAAGGAGGTGGACCGTGGTCCTGACCCGAGAGGAAGTGGAACATATTGCCGACCTGGCCCGGCTGGCCCTGACCGAAGAGGAGAAAGAGCGTTTCCGCCGTCAACTCTCGGCGGTGCTGGAATACGCCGCGCGCCTGCAGGAACTGGATACCGAAGCCATCCCGCCCACGGCGACTGTCCTGCCCCTGCGCAACGTCATGCGGCCTGACGACCCGCGCCCTCCGGCCCCCCGGGAGGACATCCTGGCCAACGCCCCAGAGGCGGAAGAGGCCTGCTTCAAGGTACCGGCCATCTGGGAGTAGACCACTGACGACTCCCGACTGACGACTGAACATGCAAGTGCATGACCCCCGTCTGAAGCATCTGCGGCCCGCCGAACGGCGGGCGGTGGCCCGTTTCCACGACGAACTGGAGCGGGCCCTGCCCGGCCGCGTCCAGCGCCTGATCCTCTACGGCTCCAAAGCCCGGGGTGACACCCACCCTGAATCGGACGTGGACCTGCTGGTGGTGGTGGACGCCCGCACGCCGGAGGTGGAGGAGACCATCCTGGACCTCACCGCCCGCCCCTGGGAAGAAGGGGTATACCTGGAAGTGCTGGAGATGACCCCGGCGGACCTGGCCGCCCAGTGTGCCCTGGACACCCCCTTCATCCGCAACGTCGCCGAAGAGGGCATCCCGCTGAAAGGAGAGCCGGTTATGGTGGGAGAGGGCAGACCTAAAGAAGTGACCCTGCATTTTCTGGAATCAGCGCGCGAAAACTTACAGGCGGCCCGCCTGTTACGGGACAATGGCTTCTACGGAAAAGCCGTCGCGACGGTCTACTACGCCTTTCTGGATGCGGCGGATGCAGCGCTGGCCGCGCGGGGCATCCGCACCCGCTCCCACGCCAGGACGGCCTCCCTCTTCGGCCAGCACTTCGTCCGCACCGGCGAAGTAGATAAAAAGTACGAGCGCTGGTTCCAACGCGCGCTGAAATACCGGCTGGAAGCCGATTACGAGCGCCGCCGGGATTTCACCCCCGAACATGTAGAAGAGGCCATCGCCCAGGCGGAAGAGTTCATCCGGGTTGTAGAAACCCTGCTGGCGAAGGAGGACTGAGTGCACCTTTACGACCTGACCATCCATGAGGCCCGCGCGCTTCTGGACGCGGGGGAGATTTCCGCCATGGAGTTGATCCAGGCGGTGATAGACCGCATCCTGGCCATAGATAACAACGTCCGGGCCTACCTTACGCTGACGCCGGAGGTCGCGCTGGAGCAGGCCCGCGCGGCCGATGCCGCGCGGGAGGGGCAACCGCAAGGGTTGCCCCTGCGGGGCATCCCCATCGCAATCAAAGACATCATCTGCACCGCCGGCATCCCCACCACCTGCGGCTCCCGTCTCCTGGAGGAGTTCGTCCCGCCCTACGACGCCACCGTCGTCGCCCGCCTTAAGGCCGCCGGCGCCGTCATCCTGGGCAAGACCAACACCGACGAGTTCGCTATGGGCTCCTCCACCGAGAACTCCGCCTTCTTCCCCACCCGCAATCCCTGGGACCTGGAGCGGGTCCCGGGCGGGTCCAGCGGGGGGAGCGCGGCCGCCGTCGCCGCCGGGGAATGCCTGGGCGCGCTGGGCACCGATACCGGCGGCTCCGTCCGCCAGCCCGCCGCCCTCTGCGGCATTGTCGGCCTGAAGCCGACCTACGGCCGGGTGAGCCGCTACGGCCTCATCGCCTTCGCCTCATCCCTGGACCAGGTGGGCGTGCTGACCCGCGACGTCACCGACGCAGCCATCCTCCTGGGCGTCATCGCCGGGCACGACCCGCTGGATTCCACCTCGCTGGACGCCCCGGTCCCCGACTATACCGCCGCACTGACCGGCGATATACGTGGAATGCGGGTCGGCGTCCCCCAGGAGTACTTCATCCCCGGCATGCAGCCGGAGGTGGAGGCCGCCATGCGCGCCGCCCTGGAGAAACTGGCCGACCTGGGGGCCGAAATCATAGAGGTCAGCCTGCCCCACACTGACTACGCCCTGCCCGTCTACTACCTCATCGCCCCGGCGGAGGCCAGCGCGAATCTCGCCCGCTACGACGGCGTCCGCTACGGCCTGCGGATTGTCGGCGAGTCCCTGGAAGATACCTACAAGCAGACGCGCGGCCGGGGCTTCGGCCCGGAGGTGAAGCGGCGCATCATGCTGGGCACGTATGCCCTCAGCGCCGGATACTACGACGCCTACTACCTGAAAGCGCAGAAAGTCCGCACCCTCATCAAGGGGGATTTTGACCGCGCCTTTGAGCAGGTGGACGTCATCGTAGCCCCCACCAGTCCCACCACCGCCTTCCGCATCGGCGAAAAGACGGAGGACCCGCTCCAGATGTACCTCTCCGATATCTTCACCCTTTCCGTCAACCTGGCGGGCATCTGCGGGATCAACGTCCCTTGCGGCTTTGACGGGCATGGGCTACCTATCGGTCTGCAGATCATGGGGCCCGCGCTGGGGGAGATGACCATCCTGCGGGTCGCCTACGCCTACGAGCAGGCCACCGACTGGCATACCCGCCGCCCGCCCATTTGAGGCGGACGCAGATGAACGCAGATGAATGCTGATTTTAAAATCTGCGAAAATCTGCGCCGATCTGCGTTCTACAAGGTCTGAAGCGTATGGACGACGCCAAAATCCGGGTGGAACACCTGAACTTCTACTACGGCGAGAAAATCGCCCTCTCCGACATCTCCATGGTCATCCCCGACCGGCAGATTACGGCCCTCATCGGCCCTTCGGGATGCGGCAAGTCCACCTTCCTGCGCTGCCTGAACCGGATGAACGACACCATCCCGCATACGCGGGTGGAGGGGAAAGTGTTTCTGGACGGGGTGGACATCTACGCGCCGGGTACCGCTGTGGTGGAATTGCGCCGACGGGTGGGCATGGTCTTCCAGCGGCCCAACCCGTTCCCCCAGTCCGTCTATGATAACGTCGCCTTCGGCCCCCGGGTCCTGGGCATCCATCGCCACCGCAACCTGGATGAGATTGTGGAGCGAAGCCTGCGAGATGTGGGCCCCTGGGATGAAGTCAAAGAGAACCTCCGGCAGAACGCGCTGAACCTCTCCCTGGGCCAGCAACAACGCCTCTGCTTGGCGCGCGTGGTCGCCGTCCAGCCGGAGGTCATCCTGATGGACGAGCCCTGTTCGGCGCTGGACCCTATCGCCACGCTGGAGATAGAGGAACTGATGCGCCGTCTGCGGGAGAACTACTGTATCGTCATCGTGACGCACAACATGCAGCAGTCGGCGCGGGTATCGGATTGGACCGGATTCTTCTGTTGGGGGAACTGGTGGAGTTCGGCCCCACCGAGGTCATCTTCACCCGTCCGGCCCAAAAACTCACCGAGGACTACATCACCGGGCGGGCGGGGGAGAAGGGGAGCGGGGGAGAAGGGGAGCGGGGGAGCGGGGGAGAAGGGGAGCGGAGGAGCGGGGGAGCAGGGGAGAAGTAAACAAGGAGGAAACGATGCCCAGAGAGACATTTGACCGGGAACTGCAGCGCCTGCAGGACGAATTGCTGGTCCTGGGGAGCATGGTGGAGAGGGCGATTGCCGAATCGGTGGACGCGCTGAAGCGGCGGGATTTTGAGGCCTCCCGTCGGATTATTGCGCAGGACCGGGACATCAACGCTCAGCGATTTGCCATTGAATCCGATGCACTGGTGCTGATCGCCACCCAGCAGCCGATGGCCAGCGACCTGCGCGCCCTGGCGGCGATTCTGGACCTGGCCTCCGAACTGGAGCGGATGGGGGACTACGCGAAGGGTATCGCCCGCATCAATCTGATGATCGGCGAACAGCCCCTGATCAAGCCTCTGATTGACATCCCCCGGATGGCGGAGAAAGCGTGCAGCATGCTCCATCGGGCCCTGGATGCCTTCGCCCGTCGGGATGTAGCGCTGGCCCGCGCGATTCCGGCCGAGGACGATGAGGTGGACGCCCTCTACAATCAGGTCTACCGGGAACTGGTCACCTACATCCTGGCGGACCCGAAGAACATAGACCAGGCCAATTACCTGCTCTGGGCGGCTCACAACCTGGAGCGCGCCGCCGACCGGGTGACCAACATCTGCGAGCGGGTCATCTTTACTGTCACCGGGGAACTGGGGGAACTGAACCGGGAAGGGGACGGTTTAGAGGACCTGCCGGGGTAGCGGCGGCCGGGTCGCGGCCGGTAGCGGGATGTGGCGGCGGCGGCCCGGAGGGCCGCCGCCGCCAGTCTTATCCCTCCACCTCCACCGCCATCGCCACCGCCTCGCCGCCCCCCAGGCAGAGGGACGCCAGGCCGCGCCGGAGCCCCCGCTGCCGGAGAGCATAGATGAGAGTCACCAGAAGCCGCGCACCGGAACAGCCAATGGGATGCCCCAAGGCGATGGCGCCACCGTTGACATTCAACCGCTCCCAGGGGAGACCCAACTCCTTGGCGTCGGCCACCACCTGGGCCGCAAACGCCTCGTTGATCTCGTAGAGGTCGTAATCGTTCACCGAGGTGCCCGTCCTGGCCCACAGTTTGCGGACGGCGAAGACCGGCGCGGTGAAGATTTTCAGCGGCTCCACCGCCGCCTGGGCATAGGCGACAATCCGGGCCATCGGCCGCAGGCCCAATTCCTCCGCCTTCCCCCGACTCATCACCACCAGCGCCGCCGCACCGTCGGTGATGCCCGGCGAGTTGCCTGCCGTCACCATCCCGTCCGGCTGGAAGGCCGGCTTCAAGCGAGCCAGCGCCTCCAGCGAGGTATCCCGCCGGGGGCACTCGTCCGTATCAAAGAGGATGGGGCCACCTTTCGGCTGAGGCACCTGAACGGGGACGATCTCCTCTTTGAACCGCCCCGCGTCTATTGCCGCGATGGCCTTCATATGGCTCCCGTAGGCATACTCGTCCAGTTCCTGGCGGGTCAGGCCGTACTCCCGGGCAATCCACTCGGCCGCGTTGCCCATGTGCCAGTCCTGGAACGGACACCACAGGCCATCGTGGACCGTCGCGTCCACCAGTTTGCCGTCACCCAGGCGGTAACCGAAGCGGGCCTGCTTCAGCATGTACGGGCCGTTGTTCATGCTCTCCATGCCGCCGGCCACAAAGATGTCGCCGTCACCGACCGTGATCATCGCCGCCGCCAGCATCACCGCCTTGAGGCCGGACCCGCAGACCTTGTTGACCGTCGTCGCGCCGACGGTGGGGGGAAGGCCGGCCTTGATGGCCGCCTGCCGGGCCGGGGCCTGCCCCACGCCGGCCTGGACGACGTTCCCCATTAACACTTCCTCCACCATAGCGGGGTCTATGCCGGCCCGTTCTACGGCCGCGCGGATGGCCACGGCCCCCAGTTCGGGGGCCGAAAGGGGGGCCAGTGTCCCCTGAAAACGACCGATGGGCGTGCGGGCCGCAGAGACAATCACAGGTTCACGTGCGTGGCTGGTCATGATTTCCTCCTGTTCGGTGATAATCGGTAGCGCAAGATTTAATCTTGCGCTACTGGTGATAATCGGTAGCGCAGGATTTCATCTTGCGCCGCTTTCCGGGCCAGTTCGGTGGCCGCTGTCGCCAGCCCGATGATGAGCCAGAAGAGCGTCGCCGAATGGTGAAAGTCCAGATTGAAGAAATAATGGTCAAAAATTCCCCCCACCAGTGCACCGATGACCGCCGCGTGAAGCCCCCACCACAGCGGCTCCAGCGTCGCTATTATCCCCTCTTGCTGCCGAAAGACGGCGCGGGTCCGCCAGAAGCGAACCAGGAAGACCGCCATCACCGCCAGGAAGGCCGCCAGTCCGACCAATCCGGTCTGCTCGGCGATCATCAGGTAGAGGTTGGAGACCCCGATGTACGTATCCACATCGGGAGAGCCCGCAAAGCCCACGCCCAGGACCGGGTAGCGCATAATCAGGGTAATGGCGTCTTTGTACTCTCCGAAGCGCATCTGCGTCGCCAGGTCCTCCCCCCGAAGGCCGGCAACGAAGTGCACTACAAGTGTCTGAGTCTGGGGAAGGAGCACGAGAAGAATCAAAGCGGCCAACAGCAGCCACCACAGTTTGCGGTACCGGAGCGTCGCCACCACGACCAGGGCCACCCCGGCGCCGGCCATAGAGCCCCGGGAGATGGTCAGCCCCAGGCAGAGGGCCAGCGCCCCCACGATGGGCACGAGGTACCGCCGCCGGATGAGCGGACGGCGGGCGAAGATTTGGGGGACGGTCAGCGCCAGGGAGAGGTTCATCAGGCTGCCCAGGATATTGGGGTCCACCGAGGTGGCGGTGGCGCGCTGGGGAAGGGTCGGATCGTCCATAATGTACCGCAGGACGCCGGGCCCTGAGGGATAACCCAGGACCCGCAACGCCGAAAGTGCGCGGATGGCCCAGTCGTCCGGGATGGCGTAGAGGAGGATGCCCAGAACCGCCTCGGCGAAGGCGCAGAGAATCAGGGCCCGCACCAGTCGCTCCAGACGCCCCGTATCCCGGACCGTATTGACCACCAGGAAGAAGAGCAGGATGCTGAGGAGGATTTCGGCAAAGTGACGGACGACGTAGGCCGTCAGCGGGGCGTGGCCCAGTCCGAGGACGAAGGCCGTGAGGACCAGCAGCAGGAACAGCAGCACCGGCCCCCCCAACCCGGTCGCGGTGAAGGAGCGCTCGGTGTCGGTCATCCAGCGGAGGAGCCAGACGACGAAGAGCATCCCCAGCGCAGCATCCAGGAAGGTCGGGCGGAAGCCGATGTCAAAGGGAAAAGAGGCAAAGGGGAGCAGACAGACAACGCCGATGACGGCCCAGTAGGCGATTTCTATATTTTGTAGCATCCCCAGGGCCAGGACCAGGACCACCAGGCCCGCCGCTGCCAGGAGGGGGCCGAACTCGGCCAGCAGGTATCCCCCGCCGAGGGCCGCCGCCACGGTCAGCAGAAGGATACCCAGTCCTTTCAGCAGATTTCTCATCTCCCGGGCCTGCAACATCCCGAATCTCCCCGATCTTCTGATCCCACAAAGACACAAAGAAATATCTCCGTGTCTTTGTGTCTCTGTGTGAGAATTCAGAACAACGTGGGCTGGCGGGCCGGCGGCAGGCTCTCCCCACTGGCCACCCGGTGAGCCCAGCGAATCGGTTCCGGTAACCGGAACGTTGTGGTACAGGCCAGCACCAGTTCCACCGCCGTCTCCAGGTCCACCCGATGGCCCACGGAGACATAGACCGGCGGGACGCCCGTCTGGGTGCGGAGGACGGCACCGATGACCTCCTCGCCGTCCCAGAGCGGCACCCAACTGCCCCGTTGCGGCAGGGGCTCCTCGTGTTCCCCCCAGAGGCGGGACTTGGCGCAGCCGATGCTGGGCCAGTCCAGCAGGATGCCCAGATGGGTCGCCAGGCCCATTCGGCGAGGATGCGCCAGTCCCTGCGCGTCAAAGATGAGGACATCGGGTCGGCCCTTCAGCCGCTCCAGCGCCGCCAGCACCGCCGGCCCCTCCCGAAAGGCCAGCAGGCCAGGGATATAGGGGAAAGAGACCGGCACCTGGGCCGTGGAGGCTTCCACAGGGGAAAGGTCGGGAAAAGAGAGGAGGACGACCGCCGCCCGGGCAACCTCGTCCTGGATGCTGACGTCCACTCCGGCTACCCATCGGGGAGGCGATGCCAGGGGGACGATTCGCACCTGGGTCCGCAGCCGCTCCTGGAGCGCGCGGGCCTCGGCAGGGGAGACGTCCCAGGGATGGGTGAAATGGGGCAACAGGGCCATCGTTATCGGGAAGCAATGTATTGGGCCAGATGGTGAAACTGAACCGCCACCAGGCTCTCCGGCTGCATGATGACCATCGGGGTTCCCTTCTCGGCGGACTGGAAGGCCAGTTCGGGCGCCGGTGGAATAACCACAACAATCTCCCGCTGGAGGAAGTCCTCCACCGTGTCCTTGCTCGGGGTAGTGGAGGCGGGCGCCCGGTTGACCAGGACCACACCCTGGCGATGCCGACCGACCTCCAGAGCATCCAGTGCCGCCAGCAGTGCCTGAGTCAGCAACAAACCGATCCGATAGGGTTCCACCACAATCATCACGGAATCCAGAACGCGCAACAGGGCCTGGTTGACCGCGTCCAGTCCGGTTCCCATATCCACCAGCACATAGTCCACTTCACCGACCAGGGAGCGGATCATCGCTTCGGCGTGGGCAGGCGTAAGGGACTGGACGGTGCCCCGGGGCGCCGGCAGTCCTCCCAGAACCAGCACCCCGGATACGTGGCGGTCGGCGTGGGTGAGAATGGCGTCCGCCGTCAGCTCCTGGGGGTCCCGCCCGGCCAGGACCTGCAGGCCCTGCTGGGGTCGCAATCCCATCTGCAGGGCCAGAGGAGAGGAACCGGTATGGGCATCCAGCAATACGACCCGTTTCCCGGAGGCCGGCCCCCGGATCAGGGAGACGGAGAGGTTGATCACCAGCGTGCTGGTTCCCACCCCGCCTTTACACCCCAGAAAGCCGATGCTCTTGCCGCGCGGGGCGCGCACGGATGGCCCCAAACGGGTCGCCCAGGCCAGCAGGGCCTCTATCCGGGTGACCAGTTCCGCCGGATGGACGGGCTTGACCAGGTATTCATCGGCGCCGGCCTCAAAACCGGCCACCTTGTCGGTGATCTGTCCCCGGGCCGTCAGCATAATGATAGGGATGGCCGCTGTGCGCTCGTCGGCCCGCAGCCGCCGGGCTACCTCGTAGCCGTCCATCCCGGGCATCATCACATCCAGAAGCACCAGGTCAGGGGATTCACTGACTGCTTTCTTCAGCGCCTGAGGGCCGCTTTGCGCGGCAACAATCTGATACCCCCGGCTCTGGAGCATCAGCCCGATCAGTTTCAGGCTCTCCAGGTCATCTTCTACGATCAGGATTTTCCCGGGCATAGCAGCAGGCCTCGTAAAGTTGCACAGTTTGCATCTTGTACCCAGAAACATACAGGGCGTAGCGCCGGCTGTTAGCCTGCACTTACAGGCCTGGCGGCCTGCGGTACACAAGCAATTGCGGTTTCTGGCCCACAGGAATGCACTCCGCGCGATGGAGCACTCGGAAGAAGCGAGAGCAGCCCTAACTGCCTGTTAGGCGCTACGCGGCTTTTCAACGAGATTCCCCGCCAAATAGTGATGCAAGATATTGGCGATAAGAGTTTGATACGACATTCCTGCCGCCGCTGCTCTCTCGCGGATGGCTCTTATGTCTTCTTGCGGCAGAGCAATACTGACTAACCCCACCGCTTCAAAGGCGGCAATGGCGTAGGCCCGATATTCCCCCAATCTCTCTTGAAGCCTTTCAATGGACTGCCACTCATCCCGCTCATAGGAGTCCAGCAGCTCCCGCTCTTCCGGTTCCAAATTCACCTTATGATTCATTCTGTCATCTCCCCAAATACTTTTGGGTCGCTTTGCGACTCGGAATGACGGTCTTCAAGAATATCTCTTTCTCCGACTCAACAAAGGGAACGAGCCACGCATAGTCACGTATTTTCACGATAAAGATGCGTTGCCCTTTGTATTTTTCTGGATGCGGATGCTCAACAATGTCGAGCAAATCGCCCGCGGCAATATGCACAAGCACTTCCATTTGAGTTGTTGATTCTTCTCTTCACTCCAGGCGTAGATTTTCACCCGCGCCGCATACCTCAATGGGATGAACAGGCACCGTAACAACCGCTGTGCCAACGACCCCTGGCCAGACCCCGTGATGTTTTCTTACACCCGGCAAGCCCCGGGCAGGCTTCAGGGACATTCTGCATCGCCATTTCCGCGCAAATAAAGCCCATGCTCCCGAATATACGCCTCCACCGCCGGAGGGACCAGGTAGCGGACCGGCCATCCCTCCCGCACCCGTCGCCGCAGGTCGGTGGCGGAAAGGTCCAGGCGGGGCGCGTCCAGCCAGACCACCCGTTCCCGGATACCGGGGATTTCTCGCTCCAGACGGTCCAGGTCGGCGTTCCCGCCGGGCCGTTCCATCACCGCCAGAACGGCCTGGCGGATAATCCCCACCGGGTCGCGCCAGGTCGGAAATTCGGCCAGGCTGTCGCTCCCCATCAAAAAGTAAAACTCGGCCTCTCCAAACATCCCCCTCAGCAGGGCCAGCATGTCCACCGTATAATGCGGGCCAGGCCGGTCCAGGTCAACGCGGGAGAGAACGAAAGCCGGGTTGTCCGCAATGGCGGCCTTCACCATTGCCGCCCGATGCGCGGCCGGGCTGAGGGGATAGCCGGGTTTGTGGGGCGGGTCACCAGCGGGGACGAAGAGCACCCGGGCCAATCCCAACTGGACGCGCGCTGTCTCCGCCAGGGCCAGATGACCGTAGTGCGGAGGGTCAAACGTGCCGCCCAGAACACCGAGACGGAGGGGGTCACCACCCGTCAATGTACTTGGCCCACTCCTGATTTTCCCGCAGATAGGTGCTGAAGAGATACCGGGCGGTCGGGCGGGGTTCAAAGGGAGGCCGCAGCAGCGTCATCCGGGCCTCTTCCAGCGTGCGGCTCCCCTTGCGCCGGTTGCACTGGGGGCAGGCCGCCACCAGGTTCTCCCAGCGATGCTCGCCTCCCCGATGGCGCGGGATGACGTGGTCTATGGTCAGATTGGCGGCCTCCCGGCCGCAGTACTGGCAGCGGTACTCGTCCCGCCGCAGGATCTCCCGCTTGGTCAGGCGGACGCGCGGCGCGGGCCGACGCACGACGAAGGCCAGACGGATCACCGAGGGCCGTTCATAGACAGCAGAAACGGTGCGGATGAATCCACGCCCGTTTTCCACCACCACGGCCTTCCCGGAGAGGATCAGCCCCATCGCCCGCTTCGTCGTGCAGACATGCAGGGGTTCGTAGTTGCCGTTCAGCACCAGTACCGGCCGGTTCATCCCCGTCCTCCATTGCCCCAAGTATAGCACAAATGGCCAATCCGTCAATCCCGGTATGTGGCAGGAAGGTTGCCATTGGGTGACTTTTCGCTATAAAGAGAACCGCTCCCGCCGAACAGTGACCGTCTCCAGGAAATCCCGGTCTATTTCCACGCCGATACCCGGCCTCTGAGGGACGTCTATGGTACCGTCGGGGTTGAGACGGAAGGGCGGGAGGACGACATCCCGCTCATAGTAGCGGTCGCTGGCAGAGACGTCGCCGGGGAGGGTGTAGTTGGGCAGGCTGGCGATGGCGACGTTGTGCGCCCGCCCGACGCCCGTCTCCAGCAGGCCGCCGCACCAGACCGGCACTCTCCGCTCCTGGCAGAGGTCGTGGATGCGGCAGGCCTGAGCCAGTCCCCCTACCCGGCCCGGCTTGATGTTGATGATGGAGCAACTCCCCAGTTCCAGCGCCGCCCGCGCGTGGGCCGGAGTGGGGACCGATTCGTCCAGGCAAATGGGCGTCCGCAGCCGCCGCTGCAGCAGGCTGTGCTCGTAGAGATCGTCGTGGGCCAGCGGCTGCTCTATCATCAACAGCCCCCATTCGTCCAGCGCAACCAGGCGGTTGGTGTCCGCAAGGGTATAGGCGGAGTTGGCATCCACCATCAGCGGCACCGTCGGCCAGCGCCGCCGCAGTTCCCGCACCACGTCCACATCCCACCCCGGCTTGATCTTCACCTTAATCCGCCGGTACCCCTGGGCCAGATACCCCTTCACCTGCTCCAGGAGTTCGGGGAGGGTATCCTGGATGCCCACGCTGACGCCGCTCAGGATGCGCTCCCGCACGCCGCCCAGGAGTTGGGCCAGGGAAATGCCCCGCTGTCGGGCCTCCACATCCCACAGCGCCTCCTCCAGCCCGGTCTTGGCCATCGGGTGGCCGCGCACCCGGGCCATTCGGGCGAAGGCATCCGCTGCGCGCTCTATCTCCTGCCCCAGCATCATCGGGATGAGAAAGTCCCGCAGGACGTGCCAGGCTGTCTCCACCGTCTCGCTGGAAAACCAGGGGCCGTCCTCCACCGGGGATTCCCCCCACCCCTCCACCCCGTCGGCCCAGACGGTGACCAGGACGGTGTGACGCTCCCGGGTACGGCGGAAACTGGTCTCAAAGTGCCGCCTCAGAGGGAGGCGGACGTAGCGGATTTCCACCTGCTCAATGCGCATCGGCTCCCCCTTTGAATCACGGAACGTGATGAGACTTTGTGTCTCCGTGTCTGGCTACCTGACACTTTTCAGATAGGACGCGGAAAAACGCGGATCAACGCGGATGAACACGGCAATAAAAATGATTTTCTGTGCATTTCCGTGTTTCTTCCGTGGGCTATAGGACGCAGAAAAGCGGATAGATGCTTTTTTCAAAACGCAAGGGCGCTGGTGCGCAACTATTTGAACAACCTGGCTCTGGGCAAGACGCTGGAGCCGCCCATCGTGTTTCAGGGTGGGGTAGCGGCCAACGCCGGGGTGGTACGCGCTTTCCGGGAGGCGCTGGCGACGGAGATTATCGTGCCACCGCACCATGAGGTGATGGGAGCGCTGAGCGCGGCATTGCTGGCGCGGGAGGGGAGCGACGGCCAGCCGAGCCGCTTCAAAGGCTTTGACGTGGCGCAGGCGGAGATACAGGCCACATCTTTTGAGTGCCACGCCTGTCCGAACCTGTGCGAAATCGCCCCGATTCGTATGGACGGGCGGGTCGTGGCCCGCTGGGGCGGGCGGTGCGACCGGTGGGAGGTGATGTGAGGACAGAGAGGGTATCGGTGCGGCGGCGAAGTCGCCACCTCTGGGAGCCTCCGTGAAAAGCGGAGGTTGACAACCCCTCCCGCGCGCGGTACAATGGCCGTACCACTCACCGGAATCCGGTCGCCGCAATGACCCAACTCTACGGCGGCATAGAAGCCGGCGGTACCAAATTCGTCTGCGCGGTGGGCACGGGGCCCGACGACCTCCGCGCCGAGGTCCGCTTCCCCACCACCACCCCCCAGGAGACCATCCGCCGGGCGCTGGAGTTCTTCCGGGACCAACAGGACCGGCTGGGGGGCGGTATCTGTGCCATCGGCATCGCCTCCTTCGGGCCGGTGGACCCGAACCCCGCCTCGCCCACCTTCGGCCACATCACCTCCACCCCCAAGCCCGGCTGGCGGAACGTGGACCTGGCGGGGGAAATCCGTCGGGGCCTGAACCTGCCCGTGGGGTTTGATACCGACGTCAACGGCGCGGCCCTGGCGGAGGGGCTCTGGGGCGCCGCGCGGGGCCTGGATACGTTCATCTACATAACCGTCGGGACCGGCATCGGGGGCGGGGGAATGGCCGGCGGACGGCTGATCCACGGCCTGCTCCACCCCGAAATGGGGCACATCCGCATCCCCCACGACCGGCAGGCCGACCCCTTTGCGGGCATCTGCCCGTACCACGGGGACTGTCTGGAGGGACTGGCCTCCGGCCCGGCCATCGCCGCCCGCTGGGGCGCGCCGCCGGAGGACCTGCCGCCGGACCACCCGGCATGGGCGCTGGAGGCCCACTACCTGGCCCTGGCCCTGGCTAATTTCATCTGCACCCTATCGCCTCAGCGCATCATTCTGGGGGGCGGGGTGATGAAGCAATCGCACCTCTTCCCCCGCATCCGGGCCGAAGTGCCCCGACTGCTGAACGGCTACATTCCGGCCCGTCCCATCCTGGACGAAGAGGAGATGCAGGCGTACATCGTCCCGCCGGTGCTGGGGGCGCGGGCCGGCGTCCTGGGCGCCATCGCCCTGGCCCGCCACGCCGCCGACGCCCCCAATTCTCCGATTCTCCGATTCTCTGATTCTCCTGATTCTCCCGATTCTCCATGGCCCGCTTCCAGTTAATCTCCGAATTCCAGCCCACCGGCGACCAGCCGGAGGCCATCGCCGCGCTGGTAGAGGGACTCCGTCGCGGCTACAAGCACCAGACCCTGTTGGGCGCAACGGGGACCGGCAAGACATATGTCATGGCTAAAGTCATAGAAGCCGTCCAGAAGCCCACCCTGGTCATCTCCCACAACAAGACCCTGGCCGCCCAACTCTATGCCGAGTTCCGCCAGTTCTTCCCCCACAACGCCGTGGAGTACTTCGTCTCCTACTACGACTACTACCAGCCCGAGGCCTACCTCCCCCAGTACGACCTCTACATTGAGAAAGACGCCGACATCAACGAGGAGATAGACCGGCTGCGGCTGGCGGCGATGTCGGCGGTCTTCTCCCGCCGGGACGTCATCATCGTCGCCTCCGTCTCCTGCATCTACGCCATCGGCGACCCGGAGGAGTGGGGCCGGGTGACGCTGCGGCTGGCCCGGGGCGAACGCCACCGCCGGGAGACCGTCCTCCGCCACCTGGTCAGCATCTACTACGAGCGCAACGACCTGGAACTGGGCCGGGGCCGTTTCCGGGTGCGCGGCGACACACTGGAGGTAATGCCCGCCCACAGCGAAACCGCCTACCGCATCGGTTTCTGGGGGGACGAGATGGAGCGCATCACCGAGATCAACCCTCTCACCGGCGAGGTGCTGGCCGAGTTGGACGAGGTCACGATTTTCCCTGCCAAAGCCTTCATCACGCCGGACGAGAAGCGGGAGAAGGCCCTGGCCGACATTGAAGCGGAACTGGAGGAACGGCTGAAGGAACTGCGCGCCCAGGGGAAACTCTTAGAGGCCCAGCGGCTGGAACAGCGCACCCGCTACGACATAGAGATGATCCGCGAGGTCGGCTACTGCGCGGGGATTGAGAACTACTCCCGTCACCTCCAGCAGCGCCCCCCCGGCTCCCCACCCTGGACCCTCATAGACTACTTCCCCGCCGACTACCTGCTCATCATAGACGAATCCCACATGACCATCCCGCAAATTCGGGGGATGTACAACGGCGACCGGAGCCGGAAGGAGACGCTGGTGGAGTACGGTTTCCGTCTCCCCTCCGCGCTGGATAACCGCCCCCTGACCTTTGAGGAGTTTGAGGCCCGGGTCAACCAGGTCATCTACACCTCCGCCACCCCGGGCCCCTACGAACTGGAGAAGAGCCAGCAGGTAGTGCAGCAGATTATCCGTCCTACCGGCATTGTGGACCCCGAAATCATCGTCCGGCCGGCGAAGGGGCAGGTGGACGACCTGATCGGGCGCATCCGGGAGCGGGTGGCGCGCGGGGAGCGGGTGCTGGTCACCACCCTCACCAAACGCATGGCGGAGGACCTGGCCGACTACCTGCGGGAACTGGGCATCAAAGTCCACTACCTCCACAGCGAGATACAGACCATAGAGCGGGTGGAGATTCTGCGGGACCTGCGCATGGGGGTCTACGACGTCGTGGTGGGCATCAATCTCCTGCGGGAGGGGCTGGACCTGCCGGAGGTGAGCCTGGTGGCGATTCTGGATGCGGATAAGGAGGGCTTCCTGCGCTCGGATACGGCGCTTATCCAGACCATCGGGCGGGCGGCCCGCCACGTCCACGGCACCGCCGTCCTCTACGCCGACCG
The DNA here is from genome assembly GCA_034435875.1 of Anaerolineae bacterium. GTDB lineage: Bacteria > Chloroflexota > Anaerolineae > B4-G1 > DUEL01 > SpSt-77. Next base: position 13,048 of record DAOTWL010000313.1, on the reverse strand, counting down.
CATCACCGACTCCATGAAGCGGGCGATAGAGGAGACGGAGCGCCGTCGGGCCATCCAGATGAAATACAACCAGGAGCACGGTATCATCCCGGCCACCATCGTCAAAGAAATCCGCGACCTCACCGACCGGGTGCGGGCGCAGACGGCCCGTCAACCGGAGGTGCCGGTGGCGATGATGCCCAAAGACGACCTGTCGCGGCTGATCCGGGAACTGGAGAAGGAGATGCGGAAGGCGGCGGAGGAACTGGAGTTTGAGAAGGCGGCCATGCTGCGGGACCGTATCTTTGAATTGCGGGCCGTGCTGGCGGAGAAAGAGGAACGGCTCCCTCCCTGGGAGCGGGACCGGCGCCTGGGGGCATAAGTCGGGGTTAGACCTGGAGGTTGAAAGCGGATTGGAAATCTTTCTGCGGTGTGGTAAAATAAGAACAAATCGGATTGAGCATGACCCTCGGTATGAACGCTATGGCCCGCCAGAAAATAGAGATTGGTTATCGCCGAATCTGCGACTGTGAACCCAACCGGCTGAACTGCCTGACTCCCAAAGAGTGGCTGAAATGCCAGTTGGGAGTGTGGCGTTTCACGTATGAGAAGCGAGACATTCGGGATAAGAAAGTCCACCCGGCCACATTTCCCATTGCGCTGGCTACCCGGGTCATTAGCCTTTTCACCCACCGGGGAGAATTGGTGCTGGATCCCTTTGTCGGTAGTGGGACTACCTTGGTGGCCGCGCGAGACCTGGAACGGAACGCGATCGGCTTCGACCTGAAGTCAGAGTACATCCAACTATGCCGGGAGCGCCTCTCTCAAACAACTCTCTGGGAGCATACGCAACAGATCGCCATCTGTGATGATGCCCGGAATATTCCGGACTATCTGGAGCCGGAGACAGTCGCTTTAATTTTTACTTCCCCCCCCTATGCCAATCTGCTGAACCGTCCCCGCTTGAACAAAAGCCGCAGGGAACGCAAGAATGAACAGTTTATGCAGGTAGAGCAGTATTCCCAGGACCCTCGGGATTTGGGCACACTGGATGAGGAAGCATACAGCCGTGCAATGGGAGAAATTTTCGCAGGGCTTTTTTCCCTCCTACGCCCCAAGGCCCATTGTGTGGTTAATGTTCCGGATATGTGGTGGGAAAATGAGCGGGTAACGCTTCACATCACTATAGTGGAGACCCTGCGGAAAGTGGGATACGAGTTGCGGAACATTATCATCTGGGATCGGACCAATATCGTGAACCGGGTAGGTATTTTTGGCTGGCCCTCCCACTATATCACTATGGGCACTACTTTTGAGTACCTGCTGGATTTCTGGAGGCCAGAATGATCTACTCGCACCAGAACATTTCACCACCGGGCTGGAGATAGACCGATGGGTGAAATGCAAAGACGGCTGGTATATTGGAATCTCTTGCAAGCGGACACTGCGCGAGCGCTGGAAGCAAGCCTACACCACGGATATTGACCTGCTCAACCGGCACAAAATCAAGGCCCTCTGGCATATATTGACCTATGACCGAGACCTCTCCGATGACAAACTGACCGAAATGGGCAGTCACCGGGCCCGCTTTTACCTCGCCGACAACAGCCCCCGCTACCAATCAGCCTCCCAGCATCCAGGAATGCGGGATTACGTCCGGCCCATTAGCCGCTTCGTATCTGACCTGCAGGCGGAGGTCGGATAAAACTCCCGGTGGTACGAAACGCAGCGAAGGACGCTCAGCCAGGCTATGGCGTAAACCCCTTGAACACCACCGGCACATACACGCTGGCCCGGTGGGGCCGCAGGCCGACGGTCAGGCGGACCTCCTGGGTGTCCACCCCCGAATAGACCTCCACCGGCATCCGGCGGGGCAGCCACCCGTGGCGCAGGCTGTCAGCCTGCGAAAAAGGCCACCCCTCCGGCGTCGCCTCCAGCGTATAGACCCCCACCGGCAGCGTCGCGGTGAACTCCCAGGACGTCCCCACCGTCGGCGTAATGGCGTCCATCCCCGCCGGGTCCAGCAGCCGCATAGTCGCCGTGACCACCGGCTCATCCGGGCCCTGCACGCCGTTCCCATCCTCATCCCCGAAGACCGCCTCCACCGTCAGGTGGACGGTGCGCGTCAGAGTGACCGCCGCGCAGACCTCCGGCGACCAGTCCCCCCGATTCCCCGCCCGGTCCCACGCCCGCGCGCGGAAACACCATAGACCCGTGCGGGAGACCTGATACTCGCTGCGGGTCGTGGTGGTGAACGTCAGCCAGTTTGCCCAGGCCCCCGCCCCCTCCCGGGCCTGCACATCGTAGAGCCAGATTCCGGCGGCGTCGTCGGCCCCCTCCCAGGAGACCGTGACCGTGGGGGGCCGGGAGACCGTCACCGAACGGACCGTGGCCATGGGCGGGACGGTATCCGTCTCTATGACCAGATACGGCTCCCCGCCGATGATGTAGTCGGAGGGAGAGGTGCCGTTGTTGGCCGTCGCGCCGGGGAGGGTGACGGTGTAGGCCCCGCCCGTCGCCGTAATGGCGCGGGTGACGCCCCACCGGTCCACCAGCGTGGCCGTGGGGAGCGTCGCCGGGTAGGAGAAGACCGTCGTTACGGGGAGCGTGTTCCAGAGGACGCTGATTTTCCCCCGGGGCGTCCCCCAGAAGGTCACCCGCCGCACCCCACCGGAGTAGTTGACGCTGGTCACCATCGTCGGCGAGACCAGGTAGGTGGTGGCCACCTGGAAAGCGACGTAGGCCGGGCGGAGAGTCCGGTCATCCCGCACCAGGCCGAAAAGTTCGCCCATGCCGTAATCCCCTGGATCACCGCAATCGCCGTCCCGGTTCTTGTCGCAGTAATCGTCGTGGGCACGGAAGAAGAAGTACCGCTCAATCCCGGCCGCCCGGGCGTTGGCGTACGATTGAATTACGTAGGCCGCCGCCTCATTCATGGTAGCGGACCAGATGTAGGGGACGGTGGGGCTGATGACCGACGAATCGTCCCAGACCGGCGAGCCGGTCTCCGTGAGCCAGATAGGCCGGTCGGGGACGAACTCCCGCATGCCGCTGCGGATGACCTGGGTGACGTCGTAGATGCTGGAGGAACGGTGGTAGAGGTGGACAGCCATCGCGTCAAAATAGTAGTTATGGGCCGGCGCCTGGGGGTCGCCCTTCAGTTGGTCCAGCACCCAGCGGTAGAAATCGGGTTTCTCATAGTACGCGATGCCGCCGAAGAGGACGGTGCAATCCGGGCAGGCGGCCTTGACCGCCCGGTATGCAACCTTGAGGAGTTGGGCGTAGTCGGTGGAGGTGCCCGACCAGAACCAGGAGAGGTCCGGCTCGTTCCAGACCTCCCAGTGTTTGACCGAATCCCGGTAGCGGTAGGCGACGGTGTAGACAAAGCGGCCCCAGGTGTTGACCGGGTCGCCGTCGGCGGTGGTCCAGTCATCCCACTCCTGGTAGAGGCCCCGGGGCGGGGTGGTCATACAGAGAGGGAGGCTCATCGGGGCGACCGTCGGGCGGAAAACCGGCGCGTGCCGGTGGGAGGGATACAGGTCCATCGGAAGCGATTGAGTGGTAGTGATGCAGTTACCCGTTGCGGCCCAGTCCGGCGTCCAGAGGAAGATGCCCAGGATGTTCATTCCCGCCGCGCCCAGGTCGCCCACCAGTCTGTCCTGGGCCCAGAAGTTCCACTGCCCCTCCCGGGGCTCCAGTTGGAGCCAGGAGAAGTCAAAGCGGTCCCAGCGGGAGCCGGCCTGGAGCATGAGGGGGAGGAAAGGGCGGCCTGGCACCTGGCCGAAGGGGTCGGGATAGAAGGAGTAGCAGGTGCCGGCGAAGCTGTCGGTGTCGGTCACCGGCGGGAGCGGGGTGACCGGCCCGGCGTCTCCGGCGACCGGCGCCGCCAGCAGAACGGCCACCAGGGCAACCGCCAGGAGGGAGGACGCTGGTAAACGCAGATGAACGCTGATTTTCTCTTTGACCATATGCGCATCCACCCCTCTTCAAGGTGGCAACCGCAGGGGCTGGGTAACCATAATGGGGGCAACCGCAAAGGTTGCCTCTATATGCCCCTACCCTCACCTCTAGTATACCCTCCGGCGAAGGGAATATCAAGGGAAGACCGCGAATTGTAACGGGGATGTAACAGAGGACGTATCTCAACGGTGGAGGGGGCCCACTCAGTCGGGCTCCCGGTACGCCACCTGTGCCATCAGGACGCTCAGGCCGTAGAGGACCACCAGGGGAATCATCACCAGCCCCATATTGATGGGGTCGCCGGTGGGCGTCACCAGGGCCGCCAGCAGGGCAATCAGAAAGACCGCTACCCGCCAGTTGCGCAGGAGGTCGCGCGGGCTCACCAGGCCCACCTTTGCCAGGAAGAAAATAAACAGGGGCATCTCAAAACTGATGCCCACCCAGACCATCAGGTTGGTCACAAAGGAGATGTAGTTGGCCGGACGGGGGCGGGTGGGGATGGGAGCGAAGCCCAGAAGGGCGGGGACGGCGGTCGGGAGCATCACGAAGTAGGCGAAAGCGGCGCCGGCGACGAAGAGGAGCGTCGCAGCGGGTGCCAGGAAGTAGACATACCGCTTTTCGTGGGGGTAGAGGCCGGGGGTAACGAATCGCCAGACCTGATAGACGATGACCGGCATCGCCAGAAGGACCCCACCCAAGAGAGCGACCTGCATGAAGACGCCGAGGTTCTCGGTGACCTCAATCGCCTCCAGTTTCTCCAGCCCTCCTACCGGTCTGGCCAGCCACTCCAGCAACTGATTGGTAAAGAGAGCACTGATGACCACACCAACAGCCAGGGCCACCAGCGCCCTCAGCAGCCGTTGGCGGAGTTCCTCAATGTGTTCCAGCAGGGATTTCGGCTCGGTGCCCCGATGTTTCATCCGGCAAAGTCATCGGTGGGTTCCAAGACGTCCGGCAGGGGTAAGGGCTCCGGAACCGCCATCTGCTCCTGAAGGGAGATGACCTCCTTTTTGACCTCCCGAATCGCCCGGACGGATTCCGCCCAATCCTCCGATAGCCCCTGAGCATCCTGGGCCGCTTCCTGGAGAATCGGGCGAACGGCGTCGGTCGTCTCCCGGCTCAGCGCCTGGACCTCCCGCACCACGTCCCGCTGGACAGCGAGCCACTCCTGCCGGATGCGGGCGGCAAAGCGGCTGGCCTGCTGAACCCACTCCACCGCCCGTTTCGGGCCCACCAGCAGGATGGCCAGCAAGATTAAAAAGACAAACTCCCCCGAGCCGATGTTCAAAAAATCCATGCCCCTCCCTGTGCGGGGTCGGGAGCAGAAGAGACACCTTCGGTGATCAGAGGCCGCTCATCCAGAGTCCAGAGTCCAGAGTCCGAAGTGGAGCAGAAGAGATACCTTCGGTGATCAGAGGCCGCTCATCTCAGGCCTTCGGCTCCTCTTTCGCCGCCTCCGGCTCTTCTCCCTTGCCTGCGAGCGCCTCCCGGAAGTTGCGAATCCCCTTCCCCAGTTCGGCGCCCAGTTTCCCCAGCCGCCCCACTCCGAAGAGCAGGAGGACGATGACCAGGATGATGATCCATTCCCAGCCACGAATCCACGCCATATTTCACCTCTCAAGGATGCAAAGTGCAGGATGCAAGGTTGCAGGAATGGTTTAAGAATTCACGTCCCACCGCAGGGAAGCAGGGTTATTTTACCACACAACCGGCATTCAGCAAGCACAGGCAACGGAAGTCCTCACCCCACCCCCCGGCCCCCTCCCTGAACTTTGGCTTTTTGGGCGAAGGGGCGGAAAAGAAAATTGAGAAGCCGCCAAACCAGCAAGAGGGGAAAAAGGAAAATATTTTTCATTGCGGCGGCGAAGCCGCCGCACTGAAAAATATATTTTATTTTATCCCGCTGGCGAAAAGGCCAAACTTGAGGGAGGGGATGGCGGCGCAGCCGCCGGGGGGGGCCTCACCCCACCCCCTGGCCCCCTCCCCTCCCGAACGGAGTTCGGGAGAGGGGCCGGGGGTGAGGTGAGCCGCCGGGGGAGGGGTGAGGCCGTAGGGGCAAGCCCTGCCCCTACAACGGTGATGTAGGGGCAACCCTTGCGGTTGCCCCCTTGCGGTTGCCCCGGGCTGGGGCAGGCCTTCGGGCAGGGGCAAGCCCTGTCTACGGATGCTCCGGGGTCGGACTGGCCGAATCCGGCACCACCAGGAGAATTTCCCCCGGCCGGACCATGCCGCCGTACCGCCGCGCCCACTCCTCCGGATACTCCGGAGAAGAGACATGCTGAAGTTCTCGCTCCAGTTGCTGTTGCCGGGTCTGCTCGTGCTGAATCTGGGCCTGGAGTTCCGCTTCGGTCGCCAGGAGATGACGCAGATGGGCAATCTGCCTCCAGACTCCGCGACCAATCAACCCGGCCACCACCAGGACAACCAGGATGGCCCCCAGAATCAGCCACCGTGGCACCCCACCGCCTCTCCCGACCACTCCGCTCCTTTCAGGAAGCAGGATGCAAGATGCAGGAAGCAAGGTCTCTTGCAATCTTGCATCTTGCAATCTTGCATCTTGCAATCTTGCATCTTGCTTCTTTCTAACGATTGCCAAACCGCCGAAGCAGAATCTCCTCCAGCGTCGGCTGGCTGAGCACCTGCAGTTCGTAGCGGACCCGGTCCACCGGGTAGCGCACTTTCAGCAGACGGCGAATGTCCACCGGCGTCGCCGCCAGGACCAGGTCGCAGGGGGTGGCGTTGATGGTCTCCTCCAGGTCCCGGATCTGCTCATCGCCGTAGCCCATCGCGGGCAGCAGGGGCCCGATGTGGGGGTACTTGCGGAACGTCTCGGCGATGGAGCGGACGGCGTAGGGGCGCGGGTCCACCAGTTCCGCCGCGCCGAAGCGGCGCGCCGCCGTCACCCCCGCGCCGTAGGCCATTTCGCCGTGAGTCAACGTCGGCCCATCCTCTATCACCAGCACCCGCCGGCCCCGGATGGCCTCCGGGTCCTCCACGAAGATAGGCGACGCCGCCTCCACCACAATAGCCTGGGGGTTCACCTCCTGGATGCTCTGCCGAACCCGCCTGACCCCTTCCGGGTCCGCTGTATCCACCTTGTTGATGACGACCACGTCGGCGGCCCGCAGGTTGGCCTCCCCGGGGTGGTAGCGAACCTCGTGCCCGGGCCGGTGGGGGTCGGCGACGACGATGTGCAGGTCCGGGCGGAAGAAGGGCAGGTCGTTGTTGCCACCGTCCCAGACAACGACATCCGCCTCCTCCTCGGCCTGGCGCAGGATGCGCTCGTAGTCCACCCCGGCGTAGACGACCACTCCCCGGTCTATGTGGGGCTCGTACTCCTCCCGCTCTTCAACCGTACAGCGGTAGCGGTCCAGGTCCTCGTAGGTGGCGAAGCGCTGGACGGCCTGGGCCGTCAGATCGCCGTAGGGCATAGGGTGGCGGACAACGACGACCCGGCGCCCCATTCGCCGCAGCACATCGCAGACGTGGCGGGTGGTCTGGCTCTTGCCGCTGCCGGTACGGACCGCGCAGACGGCCACCACCGGCTTGCGGCTGTGCAGCATCGTGGAGCCGGTCCCCATCAGGCAGAAATCGGCACCCGCCACCAGCGCCTGGGACGCTTTATGCATCACGTACTCGTGGGAGACGTCCGAGTAAGCAAAGACCACCTGGTCCACCTGATACCGGCGGATCAGGTCGGTCAGTTCCTCCTCGGGGTAGATGGGAATCCCCTCAGGGTACAATCGCCCCGCCAGTTCGGGCGGGTAACGGCGTCCTTCAATGTTGGGAATCTGGGTCGCCGTGAAGGCAACGACCTGATAGTCGGAGTTGTCGCGGAAGTAGACGTTGAAGTTGTGAAAATCGCGCCCGGCGGCGCCCATGATGACGACTCGTTTCGGCATTCCATCACTCCTTTTTATGACGTGGGTTCGGTCGCCTGGGGGGTGGAGCGTTTTCCTGAATCCGACGGGCAATCTCCTTGCGGAAGGGTACCAGAGCCCCCAGTACGCCGTTGACAAAACGGGGGGTGCTATCGGAACCGAACATCTTCCCCAATTCTATCGCTTCGCTGATGGGGACTTTGAAGGGGGTCCGGCTATCCATGGTGAGTTCGTAGAGGGCCATACGGAGGATGTTGCGGTCAACAATGGCCACCTGCTCCAGGGGCCATTCGGGGGCCTGTTTCTGGATATAGGCGTCCAGAACCGCCCGATGCTGGAGGACGCCGTAGACGAGCCAGCGGGCGAACTTCGCCGCCGGTTCGGGCAACGGGGTCTCCTCCAGGCGATGCTGGATCACCTGGGCGGGAGGATGATGAGCACAGTCTATTTCGTAAAGAGCCTGCAGAGCGACGGTGCGCGCGAGTCGGCGAACCTTCACCGCTCCTCCCTGAAAAACTCACCCAGAGACACAAAGAGCTCAAAGAAAAGGATGGTTCTGTGTCTTTGCGTGAGAATCCTTTCAGCGGGACGCGGGGACCACGTCCTCAATGTAAACGTTGACAGCCTCTACATCCAGCCCGACCATCTCCTGGATAGCCCGGGTGACTTCCGCCTGCACCTGCCGACCCAGGGCCAGCAGGTTGTGGCCGGCCTCTACCACCAGGTAGAGGTCTACCAGGACGGACCCGTCCTGAAGGACAATTCGCACCCCCTCCTTCCCGCCCAGGAATCGGGATTTGGGCGCAGGGGCAATACGGACCACGCCGGGAACGGCCAGCGCGGTCAGACGGGCAATTGTCTCCAGGACCTCTGGGTCTACGGTGATACGGCCAGGAGCCGGGATTTCCTCCACGACGCGCCTCCCTGTAGCGGCACTCGTGCCTTTATCCAGACATCACCAGCCCGCCATCCACGGGCAGGACGGCGCCGGTGATGAACGATGCCTCGTCGGAAGCGAGGAATGCGACCGCGTACGCCACATCCTCCGGGCGTCCGGGCCGTCCCAGGGGGGTTCGGCGGATAGCCTCCTGGCGCAGTTCCTCCGGCACATCGGCCGTCAGGTCGGTGGGAATGTAGCCCGGGGCGACAGCGTTGACGGTGATCCCGCGCGGGCCCAGTTCTTTCGCCAGACTCTTGGTGAAACCGATCACGCCCGCTTTGGCAGCGGCGTAGTTGGTCTGGCCGCCCTGCCCGGCGATGCCGACAACGGAGGAGATGTTAATGATGCGCCCGGAGCGCTGGCGGACCATCGGGCGGGCCGCCGCCTTGCAGGTGTGAAAGAGACTGGTCAGGTCCACCCGCAGCACCGTCTCCCAGTCCTCCGGACTCATCATCAGGATGAGGCGGTCCCGGGTGACGCCGGCGTTGTTGACCAGGATGTCTATCCGGCCGTAGGTGTCCAGGGCGGCCTGGATGAGGGCCTGGGCCTGGGCGGGGTCGGAGACGTCGGCCTGGACGGCGGTGGCCTCCCCGCCCCCGGCGCGGATCGCGGCGACGACCTCCTCCGCTGCGGCTGCGTTCTGGTGGTAGTTGACGACGACCCGGGCGCCCCGGCGGGCCAGTTCTATCGCGATGGCCCGTCCGATGCCCCGGGAGGCCCCGGTGACCACAGCGACTTTTCCACTCAGCGGCTGGCTCATCAGTTCTCCTGCGCTATAAATTCCGGCCTACGTCCCCGCGAGAAGCGGGCATGTGGGGGGATTTTGCGGCGGGCGGCGAAGCCGCCCGCCGCAAAATCCCCCTCCCCCTACGCCAATCCCAGAAGTTGGGCCACCGTCAGGCCGTGGACGGAGCCGTCAATCCGGCGCAGGAGGCCGGTGAGGACGTCCCCCGGGCCCACTTCCACGAAACGGGCGACACCCCGGCGAATCATCTGCCGCACGGAACCCCGCCAGCGAACCGGAGAGGTCAGTTGGCGGACCAGGGCCTCCCGGATGGACTCCGGCTCTTCCAGCACGTCGGCGGTGGCATTGGCCACGAAGGGGACGCGAGGCCGTCTCATCGGGACCCGTTCCAGCGCGTGCCGGAAAGCGGCGGCCGCTTCGGCCATCAGGGGGGAATGGGCGGCGATGCTCACCGCCAGCCGGACCACCCGACGGGCTCCGGCGGCCTGCATGGCCTCCATCCCGGCGAGCAGCGCCTTCTCATCCCCGGATACAACCACCTGGCCGGGGCAGTTATCGTTGGCGACGCCCACATAGCCACCGGTCTCCTGCGAGACCCGCTCACAGATGGCCGCGACCTCTTCGGCATCCAGCCCCAGAACGGCCGCCATGCCGCCGGGTCGGCGGGCGCCCGCTTCTTTCATCAACCGTCCCCGCTCCTGCACCAGCAGCAGCGCGTCCTCAAACGTCAGCGCGCTGGCCGCCACCAGCGCGGTGAATTCCCCCAGACTGTGCCCGGCCACGCAGGCGGGATTTTCCCCTGTCTCCTCCTCCAGCACCCGCAGCGCGGCGACGCTGGCCGTCAGGATGGCCGGTTGAGCGTTGGCGGTGTCGTTCAGCACTTCCGCCGGCCCCTCAAAGCAGAGGCGGGAGAGAGGGAAGCCCAGGACCTCATCGGCGCGGGCGAAAATCCGGGCCGCGACGGGGAATCGGTGCACCAACTCTTTCCCCATCCCCACCCGCTGGGACCCCTGTCCGGGAAACTGGAAAGCAGGCTGGTCACTCATACTACAAACAAAAACACCGACCGGCGGCAGAAGGCGCGCCGGGAAGGGGGCAGTTCGGGTTTACTTCTTGCTCTTCTTTTCTTCGTCCTGCGGGGTAAACACCTGACGGCCCCGATAGGTGCCACAATTGGGGCAGGCATGGTACGGGAGCGTCGGCTCCTTGCACTTCGGGCAGATGACCAGAGAGGGCAGGGTCAGCGCCAGGTGGCTGCGCCGCCGATCCCGCCGCCCTTTGGACGTTTTTCGTTTGGGAACTGGTGGCATTTTATCACTCCTTCTATGCGAGATTTCCGGCAAAACAGACGGTGGTATTATAGGTGGAAGCGGCAAACCTGTCAAGGCGAGCGCTCTGGGGTTCGGACATAAGTTGGGACATCCCCTTTCTTTCCTGCCCTCACCTCACCCCCTTACCCCCGCCCCTCGCCTCGGGCGAGCCTCTCGGTGTGGCCCTCCCACTCGCCTTCGGCCACGCCGCGAGCGGCGCCTCGGGCGAGCCCCACCAGGCGAGGCCTATCGGGCCATGGCCTTCAGCGTGACCCTCGCCGCGTGGCGGCGGGGAGAAACCCTCATCCCTCCCCATCCCCCTCTCCTCTGGCCGCAGGCCGGGGGGAGAGATGCCTGGGCGCGAGTTCGGACAAGAGCAGTTGCAGGATTCCCTCACCCTACCTCCCAGCGGCGCCCCCTCGGCTGGGGCCCCGGGATAACAACCTCGGGCGAGCCCTTTCGGAACATGGCCCACAAGGCGAGGCTTCTCTCAGGCAATGGGCAGGAAAATATCCGAAAAACCGCCACTGGCGACCTGAAAGCATAAAGAAAATTTTTCATTGCAGCGGCAAAGCCGCCGCAACGGAAAACATCTTTATATTCGGCCCCAAGCGTGGCCGATGGTAGCACTGCATTGAATCGTGGAAAGACGTAGGGCGGGCTTTCAGCCCGCCCTATTTGGGGACAGCCTGGAAAGGCTATCCCACATCTGGGGGGTTCCTGCACCTGTTAGAGCGCTGCCACGATTCCCTGCCGACCTACCTGGCCGAGGGCCCCGGTGGAAAATCGCAGGCCAAAATTCAGGGGAGAAATTGACCTGAAGGGCCGGGATGGGGTAAGGCAAAGAATGTCGCAACCGATGTCCGAACCCCGGCAGAAAGCAAATAATTTAGATATTTGCGGTCTTGACAAACGGGCCGTTTTGTGGTACAATTTCTTGGGAGCGCTCCCATAAAAACAGTTCTTTTTCGTCCCCAAGAGCGCCAGGCGGCTTTTTTTAAAGGTCATTATTGGTAGCGCTCCCAAAAAGGCCAGCCATGCCCCCAACCCTGGAAGAAGTCGCCAAACTGGCGGGGGTATCTCGCTCCACCGTCTCCCGGGTGGTCAACCAGCACCCCAATGTGCGCCCCGAGGTGCGCCAGCGGGTCTGGGAAGTCATTCAGCAGACCGGCTATCAGCCCCATGCCGCCGCCCGCAGTCTGGCCACCCGGCGCACCCGGGTCATCGGCCTGATGATCCCCCAGGCGGTCACCACCCTCTTCACCGACCCCTATTTCCCCATCCTGATACGCGGCATTGCAGATGTCTGCAACAGTCATAACTACCACCTGATGCTCTCCCTGTTCAGCCAGCGCCGGGTTCAGAACTCTCGCGCCCATCAGGACCTGCTGTACCAACAGGTGTTGCGCGGCCGCTACCTGGACGGAGTCGTCGTCTCCTCGGCCCCGCTGGACGACCCGATTTTCCCCCGCCTGCTGGAGGACGGTGTGCCCTTTGTCATCATCGGGCGGTATCCCCATGAGCGGGTCAACTACGTGGACGTGGACAACGTGGTCGGCGCGCGGATGGCGGTAGAGCACCTGCTGCGACTGGGGCATGAGCGGATTGCGACCATCACGGGTCCTCTGAACATGTGCGCCGGGCAGGACCGGCTGGAGGGGTATCGGCAGGCCCTGGCCGCCCGGGGGATTCCGCTGGACGAGAACCTCATCAGTGAAGGAGATTTCACCGAGCAGGGCGGGCGGGCTGCTATGCAGCGCCTTCTACCCTATCAGCCTACGGCTGTCTTCGCCGCCAGCGATATGATGGCCATCGGCGCGTTGAAAGTCCTCCGGGAGGCTGGCCTGCGAGTCCCCGATGACATTGCCCTGGCTGGCTTTGACGACATCCCGCTAGCCTCTATGGTAGACCCGCCCCTCACCACCGTCCGCCAGCCCATAGAACAACTGGGGAGCATGGCAGTGGAACTGCTGATCGGCCTGCTGGAAAATCCCAAAACAGGCGGTGTCCACCGGGTTGTATTGCCGACCGAACTGGTCATCCGGGCCTCCTGCGGGGTCCGGGCCAGACCATTGTGAGCACCCCGTGCGGGGCTGCGCCAGTTGGGTCGCCGCCTCGGGAGCCGGTAACCACCTACGCCAGGGGCTAAAAGCCCCTGGCTCAGATGCGAAGCCCCCTTGGGGGCTTCCGGATAGCCCGTCAGGGCTTTGTCATCTGAGCCCGCCGCTTTTGC
>DAOTWL010000312.1:0-9410 GCA_034435875.1 Anaerolineae bacterium | reverse complement strand
GATTAGCCAGGCAATCCCCGCTCACGCCGCCGAGCGTTCTATCCGGAACTCCTCTCGGCGGATCTTCCAGTGTTACCAACGGCGAGCGGATTTACTTCACGGCCACCAGCAGTCGCGGTGGGCCGATCAGTTACCAGGGCGGCCCGGCCTTTGGCGGTATGATGATGGGTTCGTACTTGACGTGCGCTGCCTGCCACGGTCCAACCGCACGCGGGGGCAAGCACATCATGCACATGACCGTGATGGATGCCCCGGATATTCGCATCGCAGCCCTCGCAAGCGAATTGGACGAACACGGTGGCGGTCACGGCGAATATGACTTGGAGACTTTCCGCAAGGCCGTTGTGGACGGTCAACATCCCGATGGGGAAGCGCTGGGCCAGGATATGCCGCGCTGGCAGATTAGCGAGGCCGACCTCGCCGACCTGTTTGCATTTCTCCAGTCACTGCCTTGATTTGCTTACTCTTATCGGCTCTCGGCCATACCATCAGTCAGGTGTTGGTAAGGAGGCCGCCCAACCCGCGTTTGCACCTGACGCCGCTGCGCGGCGCGGCTGAGCGGCATACCGTTCGGGCATCAGAGCCCGCAGATTTTTTCCGGGCTTTTGCGGCGGCCACGCTGTCGCCGCAAGAATCCAACCATTATCCCAACAATCGCAGAAAGGAGGAACGATGAAACGCCTGTCGCCTGTCCTGATTGTCCTGACCGTTGCCCTGTTGGTGGCGGCGTGCAAGCCGCCCCCCACCCCGCCCCCCGACAAACTGGCCGAAGTCCTGGCCCGGGGGACGCTCATCGTCTCCACCGACCCGGCCTATCCGCCGCAGTCGGAACTGGTGGAGGGAGCCCAGCGCCTGCCCGGCACCAAATGCGCAGCAGACCAGCGCACCACCAGCGAACTTGCCGGCTTTGACATTGAAGTCGCCAAGGAGGTCGCCCGGCGGCTGGGGGTGGAGGCCTGCTTTGTCACCCCCAGCTGGGACCTCATCGTCGCTGGTGGCTGGGCTGACCGCTGGGACATCAGCATCGGTTCCATGACCATCACCTCCCCCCGGATGGAGAAACTCTACTTCAGCCAGCCCTACTACACCACCCCGGCGGCCTTCTTCGTCCACAAGGACAACACCACCTTCCAGAAACCCTCCGACCTCTCCGGCAAGCGCATCGGCTTCGGCACCGCCACCACCTACGAGTACTACCTGGAAGGCATCCTGGAGATCCCCGGCGAGAAGTTTGAGGTGGTGGTCCAGAACCCCATCCTCAAGCCCTACGACACCGACCTCTTCGCCCTGCAGGACCTGGCGCTGGGGGACGGGGTGCGGCTGGATGCAGTGCTGACGGCCCAGCCGACGGGGGCCAGCGCCATCGCCGATGGTATGCCGATCAAGCAGTTGGGCGACCCGGTCTTCTTTGAGTACCTGGCGGCGGCGGTGGACAAGGCCGCTGGGAAAAATCCCGTACCGCTGATTCAGAAAGTCAGCGAAATCATCCAGCAGATGCATGCCGACGGGACGCTTTCCAAACTGAGCCAGCAGTTCTACGGCCTGGACCTGGCCAGCCCGGCGGCCAAGTTTGACCTGGGCGCGCTGAAGCAGTGGTAGGGGTCCCGCTGCAACGTGCCAGGCACTTCCAAGAGTGCCTGGCACGGTATCTATTCAGCCTTCCTCACCCCACCCCCAGCGGCTTCGCCCCTACCCCCTCCCCTGAACTTTGGCTTTTTGGGCGAGGGGGCGGAAAAGAAAATTGAGAAGCCGCCCCAAACCGGCGAGGGGGAGTAAAAAGAAAATATTTTTCATTGCGGCGGCTTCGCCGCAATGAAAAATATATTCCCTTTTACCCCGTTGGCGAAAAGGCTAAACTTGAGGGGAGGGGGTGGCCCGAAGGGCCGGGGGAGGGGTGAGGCTGAATACTAAGGAGATGCTGATGGCAGAAACGGTTCCGCAAATCCCTCCCGAATCCGACCCGGACCTGGCCGTCGGTCTGGCATTGGTCCGGAAGGCTCGCCGCATCCGCCTGATAGAGACGACCAAAGTGGGCATCGTCTGGTTGGTTCTTCTGGCCCTGCTGACCGCCGGACTCCTCCACCTCCGCTTTGACCCTCAGTATGTCTTCCGGCACGCCGATTTTGTCCTCCGGGGAGTGGGGACGACCATCGGGGTCTCGTTGGTCTCCATCCTGATCGCCTCGGTGCTGGCCCTCTTCGGCGCCCTGGGGCGGCTCTCCCGCAACCCCATCGCCCAGGGCATCTCCAGTTTTTATATCTCGGTTATCCGGGGGACTCCCCTGCTGGTTCAGGTCTACTTCATCTACCTGGGCCTGCCCCAGATCGGCCAGCAGTTGAAGGAACTGGGATACCCCCAACTGGTGAACGTCTTCACCCTCAGCGAGATTCAATCGGGCATTCTGGCACTGAGCCTGAACTACGGCGCGTATATGACAGAGATTTTCCGCGCCGGCCTGCAGGCGGTGGGGCACGGACAGTACGAGGCCGCCGCCGCGCTGGGGATGACCCGCTGGCAGATGCTCCGCCGCATCATCCTCCCCCAGGCCATTCGGGTCATCATCCCGGATGTGGGCAACCAGTTCATCGCCATGCAGAAGGACTCCGCCCTGGTCTCCCTGATGGGGATCTGGGAAATCACCTTCCGGGCCAACCGTCTGGCCCGTAAGGATAGCAAATTCATTGAAATGCTCCTGGTGGCGGCGACGCTCTACTGGATTCTCACCGTCGTCTCTTCCTGGTTGCAAAGTCGTCTGGAGAAACGGATGGCCCATGCATACGAACGGTAACCCCATCGTCTGCGTCCAGAATCTCCATAAGTGGTTCGGCCTCCTCCACGTCCTGCGGGGCATCTCCCTGGAGGTCTACCCCCAGGAGGTGGTGGTCATCATCGGCCGCAGCGGCTCCGGCAAGTCTACCTTCCTGCGCTGCCTCAACCTGCTGGAAGAGCCGACCAGCGGTCGGATAGAGATTGACGGAATCGCGGTGGAGGCCGCCGACGGCGAACTTCTCCCCGAATCCCGCGCCCGGATGCGGGACCTGCGCCTGAAGACGGGGATGGTCTTTCAGGAATTCAACGTTTTCCCCCACAAGACCGTGCTGGAGAATGTTATTGAGGCGCCGGTGGTCGTCAAGGGAGTACCGAAGGAACAGGCCATAGAGAAAGCCCGGGAACTGTTGCGCAAAGTGGGGCTTCTGGATAAGCAGGACGTCCACCCCATCCGCCTCTCCGGGGGGCAGAAACAACGGGTGGCCATCGCCCGCGCGCTGGCCATGGAGCCGAAGGTGATGCTCTTTGACGAGCCGACCTCGGCGCTGGACCCCGAACTCATCGGCGAGGTGCTGGCGGTGATGAAGGACCTGGCGCTGGAAGGGACGACGATGATTATCGTCACCCACGAGATGGGCTTTGCCCACGAGGTCGCCGACCGGGTCATCTACATGGAAGCGGGCATGCTGGTGGAAGAGGGCCCGCCGGATCAGATTTTCGTCTGTCCCCAAGACCCCCGCACCCGTCAGTTTCTGGCCCGGATTATTGAGAGCGGGCGCCTGGTGTAATGGGTCCTCCCCCCTCCCCCTGACCCCCTCCCCTCTCCCGAACTTCGTTTGGGAGAGCGGAGGGGGTGGCCCGAAGGGCCGGGGGAGGGGTGAGGAGCAGGGGCAAGCCCTGCCCCCCTACGGCGGTTGCCCACTCCAGTGATGAACCCACATACCCGAAAACTGCTCCGGCTCTCCGCCCACCCCGGCCCCCCGCCGGTGTGGCTTCTCCCCCTCTGGGCGACGGTCTGCGGCGCGGTGGCCGCAATAACCGACCCGCCCACCATGGCCGGCATCGCGCGGCTGGTCCTGGCGCTGTTCCTGGTGGAACTGGGCTGGGGGGAACTGTGGCTGGCATTGACGGCGACCGATTGGGCCACCCCGCTGGAGCGCTGGCGGCACTGGGAAGCGCAAGATATCTCGCGCACGATAAATCTTGCGCTGCGTATCCCCTACGCCCGCCCCGGCTCTCCGGCGGACCGGCTGGCCCGCTGGCTGGCCCAACTGACTTCCTGGGGGCGGATGGTTTTCCTCCCCCTGGTGGGTCCGGCGCTGGGAAGCGGGCTGGTGGGCCTTCTGTTCTCCCTGGCGCTCTCGGCCATCCTGGGCCGGGACTTCCTCCTGCTCACGCTGGGCATCCTGGCGGCCGCCCAACTGGTGGCCATTGCCGCTGGAGGACGCGGGGGGGCCGGCCCCGGGGCGGGGCTGGCCTTTCAGGTGGGGCTGGGCTGGCTGGCCGGCCACCTGACCTTCGCTCCCCTCACGCTCCCCTCGGTGGCCCTGGCAGGGGCCTTTTCCCTGGCCGCGTCCGGTGCAGGGGATTCACCAAAAACTGCCCGCCGGGCCCTCTGGGTGGGCGGCTATCTGGTCGCGATGCTCCTGCTAGTCGTGCTCCGACGCCCGCTGGTCGTTCCGTTTATCGCGTTTCTGGCCCTGCCACCGCTCCTGGCCGACGCCCCTGAGGGCGCCTCCGGCTGGCTTCGGCGGTATGGGGTCTGGCTGGCGGCGGCGATGCTCCTGGCCGCGATGGCGGTGTGAGGCGTGAAGCGTGATGCTCTGGCTCTGGATCCTCCTGGGCATCCTTCTGCTGGCCGCGATTCTCTACTGGCAACTGGTCATCGCCGAGGGCTCCTATCTGGGACCCCGGGTGGTCGCCCTCCTCTACGACTGGGCCGCCTCCGCGTACGAACGGCTCAAAGGATTTGACCCCGAAACGGAACAGTGGTTCCTGGGCCTGCCGCTGGCGATGGCCCTGGAACGGATTCCCGACCCCTTCGTGCTGGATGTGGGCACCGGGACGGGCCGTCTCCCCCGCGCGCTGTGCTTTCAGCCCGGCTTCCGGGGACAGGTGGTGGGGGTGGACCTCTCCCGCCGGATGCTGGCGCAGGCCGTCCACCTGCTCCGCCCCTACGCCGACCGGGTAACCCTCATCTGGCAGGACGCCCGATACCTGCCTTTCCCGGACAACACATTTGATGCGGTGACCGCGCTGGAGATGCTGGAGTTCACCCCCGACCCGCGGGCAGTTCTCCGGGAACTGGTGCGCGTCCTGCGGCCTGGGGGTGTCCTTTTGGTGACCAACCGGGTGGGACGGGACGCTCCGTTCCTGCCCGGCCGGGCATTTTCCCGCCAGCAGTTCCTCGCTATCCTTGGCGAGCTACCACTGGAGAACAGCCGGACCCAATACTGGCAGGTGGATTACGACCTGGTCTGGGCACGGAAGACGGGGCGGCCCGTCGGGGGTGGGGTCCGTCCGCTGGCAGAGGTCCTCCGCTGCCCCGATTGCGGACAGACAGGGATGGCGGAGGTAGGACAGGCGTACCGGTGCAGGCGCTGCGGGCGGATCTGCCCGGTGGCCCCCGACGGGGTGGTGGAGATGATGAGGAGATAGAGGTGACGGTCACCTGACCTGCAGGACGGCCTTTCCAGGCCGCCCAGGCGGGCTGAATAGCCCGTCCTACTGGTTACGGTAGCAATACCGGGCGCAATTCGGGCGCGTAGCAGTCTATGATCTCCGGCGTGATGGCGTTCGCCCGGCAGATGTCCCGATACAGATAGGCCGACCGGCGGAAAGTCCGCTGCTGCGTCTCCGGGTCCAGTTCAATTAACCCGAAGCGCAGCGTCCACCCCTCTGCCCACTCAAAATTATCCACCAGCGTCCAGTGGTAGTAGCCCATGGTGAGGACGCATCCCAGCAGGACGCGCCAGAGGCGGTGCAGGTGCAGGATGATGGAGCGGGGGCGCTGGTCGTCGTCGGTGTCGGGGATGCCGTTCTCGGTGACATAAATGGGCAACCCCAGGTATGAAAGCCGCTTCAGTGCGCGCGCCATGCCGTCCGGGTAGAACTCCCCATAATCGCCGTCCAGCAGTTCCGCGTCGGGGGTATGGAGATTGCGGCCGAAGAGCGATTCGGGGTGGCGGCGGTCAAAGGCGACCCGGTCGCGCGTGTAGTAGTTCAGCCCGATCCAGTCCAGCGTCCCCCGGAGCCGCCAGGCGAAGCCGAAGCCCAGGGGGAAGAGCCAGCGCCCCCGGGTCGGGGCGGCCAGGAAGGCCTCGTTGAACCCCCGGTCCTGCAGGCCGGCGACCCAGCGGTCCAGCGGGGAACGGGGATTGAGGGGGTCAAAGATGCGCAGGTGGTGGGCAAACCCCACCCGGGCCTGGGGCTGGAGCGCGTGGATGCGGCGGTAGGCGAGGGCGTGGGCGCGCAGCAGATTCCGCCCGGCCCGCATCCCGGCCCCGAAGTCCTGCTTCCCCGGCGGGAAGACCCCAGCCAGGTAGCCCATGTAGACCAGGACGTTGGGTTCGTTGACCGTACACCAGAGGTCGCAAAACTCCCCCAATGCCTCCACCACCCGGGCGACGTAGCGCTCAAAGAGGAAGACGGCCCGGGGGTTCTCCCAGCCGCCCATTTCGGCCAGCCACAGGGGATTGGTGAAGTGGTGCAGGGTGACCATGGGCTCCAGTCCCCGCTCCCGCAGGGCCCGGAGCATGGCCCGGTAGCGGTCCAGGGCGGCATCGTCAAAATACCCCTCGCGCGGCTCTATCCGGGACCATTCCACCGAGAGGCGATGGGCGTTCTGGCCCAGTTCGGCGGCGCGGTCAAAGTCCTCCTCGGCCCGCTCCCACCAGTTACAGGCCAGCCCGGATTTGTGCCCCTCTTTGATCCGGCCCTCCTCCTGCTCCCAGGCCCACCAGTCGTTGTTGGTGTTGTTCCCCTCCACCTGATGGGCAGCGGTGGCGGTGCCCCAGCGGAAGTCGTCGGGAAAGTGGAACGTTGCCTCCGGCATACGAACCTCCTGAACATACGCCAGGGGCTAATTGCAACCTAACAAATTATTCCGACAGGGCGTTTTTGCTCTCACCCCACCCCCCTGCCCCCTCCCCTCTCCCGCTCGCCTTCGGCGGCGGGCGAGGGGAGGGGGTGTGGAATGGGGGTTTGAGAGCAGCGGCCTTCGGCCGCCGCCCTCAAACCCCTCTTCACCCCTCAAGTTTGGCCTTTTCGCCAGCGGGGCAAAAGAGAATATATTTTTCATTACGGCAGCGAAGCCGCCGCAACGCTCCCTCTCGCCGGTTTGGGGCGGCTTCTCCATTTTCTTTTCCGCCCCTTCGCCCAAAAAGCCAAAGTTCAGGACAGGGGGGATGAGGGGGCAAATCTGCTCGCACTATTGCCGGAATAATTTTTAAACTGCAAAAAGCCCCTGGCTCAGATGCGAAGCCCCCTTCGGGGGCTTTCGGATAGCCCGTCAGGGCCACGGCCCAAGGGGGCTTCCCGGCCTCACGGTCTTTGTGACCTGAGCCCGCCACTTCAGGCAGGCGGAGATGGGCACTCCAGCCATTGGGGTAGCCGCTACCCTCCTGACTCATTGCACCCCTTACCCGGCCTGCTGGCGGGCGAAAGTACCGTATCGTTTATCCGTCTTCTGGATGTGGGTATAGAGCCACGAGAGGAGGAAGGCGACCAGGTCCCGAATGGCCTTTCGGTCGCCGACCTCGTGCCGCTCCATCGCGGTCAGATACTCCCGCCGGAACATCCCGTGGGTCTCCCGGTGGGATGCCAGGTCGGGGTAGCCGATCCGTTCCATAAACGCTTCCTCGGCGGAGAAGTGGAAAACGGTGTACCGGTCCACCCCTTCAAAGAGGGTGCGGATGCCTTCCTCCCGTTCTCCCCGCTCTACGGCGGCGTAGAAGTCGTTGAGGAGCGAGAACAACTGCTTGTGCTGGTCGTCCATTTCCGGGACGCCGGTACTCAGGTCGTCAGTCCACTCTATTTTCATGGCTTCCTCCCGATTCACCAGACTGAAAAGGGCCCGAGCAGGCCCTACCAGGGAACACCTTCCAGATGGGCCGTGTCGTTCAGGCACACCAGGCGGGGACGGGTGAGATGAGGGGCCTGAGGCAACGGCTCAAACGCCACAACCGTCAGCGAGGCCGGGGAGATGGAAAGGCGACGGAAGAGGTCTATCGGCATGCCGATGTAGTGGGCCACTGCCAGCCGAATCGGGTCGGCATGGGAGACGACGGCCACCGTCCCACCGGGGTGGGCGCGCTGGATTTCCTCCAGCGCGGCCAGGACCCGAATCTGTACCTCCCACGAATTTTCCCCGTCGGGGAACGGGACCCGAGAGGGATAGGCGCGCAGGGGAAACCAGTACGGGTCTTCCTGAAGACGGCTTGTCGGCTGACCGCTCCACTGACCGCAATCCACCTCGTGCAGGCCGGGGTGGATGCGGACCTCCAGACCGTGCCGGTCGGCAATGGGCTGCGCCGTCTCCCGGGCCCGCTCCATCGGACTGGAATAGACGGCGGCTAAAGGGAGACGGGCCAGACGCTCCGCCAGTGCCTCCGCTTCGGCCCGTCCCTGCTCGTTCAGGCGGATGCCGGGCGTCCGGCCGCCGATTCGGTTTTCCTTCAGCAGGTCGTTGAATGCATGCCGGATCAGCAACAAGGTGGTGGTCATGCCGCCTCTTGGAACACCGGTTCGTAGGCGGTGATGGTGGCCCGCCAGCGTTCAGGGATAGGGACGGAGCGGCCGGCGGCATAGTCGTAGCAGACCTGGACGGTTCGGGCCGTGGCGACCAGCCGCCCGTCTTCGCCCTCTATGCGGTACTCAAAGACGAAACTGGAGTTGCGCATCTCACTCACCCGTACCCAGACCGTCACATGTTCGCCCAGGGAGAGGGGGGAGTGATAGGTACAGGCGGCCTCCGCCAGGATGATGCCCACGTCCCGAAGGTCGCGGAAGGCCAGGCCCAGTTCCTGGAGATACTTCATCCGGGCGTATTCCAGATAGGTGAAGTAGACGGCGTTGTTGACGTGACCCAGCGCGTCCAGGTCGCGCCAGATCACTTCCAGAGTGGTGGAGAAACGGAACAGCGGATCCGGCATACTCTACTCCTCAGGGGATGATGGAAAATCGGACCTCATCGGCGTCCAGGTCCAGAGTGCAGACGGAAGGAGGCTCCCACCGCATATCTCCTAACGCGCCGGGGTTAATGACCCGGGTTCGCCCCCGCCGCTGGTCCCGGTGCCGGTGGATGTGGCCGTGGATGACGTAATCGTACATGCCAGAAGCGATCAGACGGCGCAGGGTATCGCCGTCGTCGCCGTGAAGGAGAGCGATGGAGCGGTTATCCAGCGTCAGGGTATGCAGCAGGGCCAGCCGGCCCTCCTGCCGGGCGTCCACGGCCTTCCTGAGGGCCACAATGCGCTCCCGGTTGCCCTGAGCGAAGTAAACGGTGAATCCGTCCAGGGCCTCCACGACGGCAGGCCCGCAGACGTCGCCGCAGTGCAGGAGCAGGGTGATGCCCTCGGCGGTGAAGAGGTCGCAGGCCTTGCGGACGGCCTCCAGATTGTCGTGGGTATCGGATAGGATGC
>DAOTWL010000311.1:0-9219 GCA_034435875.1 Anaerolineae bacterium | reverse complement strand
TAGGCGTTGCCCGCCCCGTCCACGGCGATGCCCCAGCCCTCGTCCCAGTCCGAGCCGCCGATGTAGCCGCAGTAGACCAGCATGGCCGGGTCCAGCACCAGGGGGCGGGCCGGGTCGTAGGGGCCGAGGGAGAAGGTGAACCTCACCTCATCCCCCTGGCCGGTAGGGGTGAGGTCATACGCCGCCGCCACTTCCACCCGCCGCCCGCCGATCTCCTGGTAGGCCACGGGGGGCTCGTCGGTGAAGCCGCCCAGGGGGGTGGTCACCTCCAACTGCCCGGCGGCGTTGAGGCGCACGCCCGCCGCGCCGCGGTAGGCCAGCCGGATGCGGGCCGGGTCGGCGCCGGGGTGGAGGATGAACTCGTACTTGAGCCGGTCCACCGTGCCGTAGAACACCAGGTCAATGCCGGGCCAGAGGTCGCGGTAGACCAGGCGGCTGTAGGTCGGGATGCCGGTGTGCCACTCTTCGGGGGAGCCTTTGAAGTAGGAGATGACGGCCTCGGTTTTGTCCTGGCCGGTGGGCCGCACGTCCGGGTTGGCGCCGACAAAGTCCAGTTTCACGACCCAGCGCTGGGAGGCCCTTGCCCTCACCCCCGGCCCCTCTCCCGCCAGCGGGAGAGGGGAGGCCCTCACCCCCGGCCCGGCCCTCACCCCCAGCCCCTCTCCCTGGGAGGGAGAGGGGAGCGAGCGCCCTCTCTCCTCCGGGGAAGTGAGGGGAGCGGTCAGCGCCATCGTCACGCCGTCGGAGGTAAAGTAGAGGGTCTTGTCGTGGCCCTGGATGTAGTAGGCGACGCGCTCGTCCAGTTGGCCCCGGTTCTCAATGAAGTAGAGGGGGAGCCGGTTGAGGGCCGCTTCCACGCGGGCGCGGGTGGCGGCATCGGCGGTGGAGGAGGGCGGATGGGCAGGATGGGCGGATTCCTGGGTCAGCCCTGGAGAAATCCGTTCAATCCCGGCGAGCTGTGTTGTTGGGGTGGTGGATGCTGACACCAGCGTCAGCATCAACAGCGCCGCCATCGTCAAACCGAATATCTTCGTGTGGGTTTGCATCTTTCACCTCCTCGTTTTGATTGAGCGAGCAAGTCCACTTGCGCATAGCCCCCGCTGCCGATGTGGACGGATCCCCTTACACATCAAACGTGATGGTGGTCTCCAATCCCCGCTCGGTGGGGCGGATGGCCAGGCGGCTGAAGGTGGCCGCTTTGACGAAGCGGCGGACTTCGCCCGCCCGTCCGCCCCGGGCTGTCCCCCGCAGATGGGTCGGCGTGACCTCCGCCAGGTCAAATTCGGTGAAGACGGCGCCGTCCCGTTCGTTCAGGTAGATGAGTTCCCCCAGCCAGGTAACCAGCAGGGTCTCCACGTCCGGCGCGTTCAGGTCCAGCGCCACCTCCGTTTCGGGGCGGACGGTCTGGGGGTCGGCCATGAGCCAGGCCAGGCCGCGCGCGGCATTGATGAAGAGTTCGGTCAGGTCAGCGCCCCACACCCGCAGCGCGGCGTCGGCGGTGTGGGGGATTTCTTCAAAGCCATGAGGCGTCAATTTCACCTCCGGGATATGTGCAGGCCTGGCGGCCAATACAGGCTTGGCGGCCTGCTGCAGGCCTGGCGGCCTGCGCTACAGTAGTTGCCCTGTATCTATTCAGCCTTCCTCACCCCACCCCCAGCAGCTTCGCTGCTACCCCCTCCCCTCTCCTGACCGAGGGTCAGGAGAGGGGAGGGGGTGCCGCCGCAGACGGCGGGGGAGGGGTGAGGCTGAATAGTTACGTTGCCCTTTTACTTTACCATTTTCGGCGAAGAATGTCAAGAAAAATCCTGACGTGCCAGGCACTTCCAAAAGTGCCTGGCACGTTCATCCCAGCCGGGGCTTGGCGACGATTTCCATCACCCGCAGGTCAAAGAAGGCCTGGGCGTTGGCGGGCTTGAGGACCAGGGCGGTGTCGGCCCCCCGGCCCGTCCCGGCGATGGCGATGCAGGGCTCACCCACCCGGACCAGGCCGGCATCCGCCGCCATCAGCGCAATCTCTATGCAGACTTTCGTCCCCTCCCCGAAATTACGCAGGGTGAAGGCGATAATCTCATCGGTCAGGTAGGTGTTCAACTTGCGGCGGACAGCCCGGTTGATGCCGCCGAAGGCATGCTGGCAGGTGAGGATGCGCCCCCCACCCGCTTCTATCGCCGCGCGGTATTCGGGGAGCAATTCCTGATCGTTCGGCGCCCGGAAGCCGGTGGAATGGGTGACCACCACCACGTCGTACCCCCGGAATACCTCTACGGCCTTCGCTCCGGTCTCCCCGGTGGTGCTGGCGACCAGGACCGTCCGGATGCCCAGTTCATCGGCCCGCCGCCGGGCCGCCTCCAGCGTCAGGTCGGTGTTCTGGGGGCCAGGCCGGTCAAAGTAGAGGGTGGGAACAGAGATGGCGTTCATCTGGACCTCCCCGGTGGGGAATCATGGGAATCAAAAGAATCAGAAGAATCAGGGGAATCAGCGGCTCGCGGATTCTTTCTCATCCGCTGTAAACGGCGGAGGATGACCCGTTCGTAGCCGTGACCTTTGGGGCGAAACCAGCCCCCTTCCACCCCATCCGGCAGGTACTGCTGCTCCACCCAGCCCTCCGGGTAGTCGTGGGGGTAGCGGTAACCAGGGTGCTCGCCCATAGTCCGCCGGTAGTGCTCCCGCAGGGGGCCGTGGAAGAGGTCGGACTTATCCCGCAGATGGAGAGGCACCGGACCGGCGCCATGCTCCTCCATGTGGGCCAGCGCCTGCCAGTACGCGCCGACGGCGTTGGATTTGGGTGCCGTCGCCAGGTAGAGGGTCGCCAGGGCCAGATGGTACTGGCCCTCGGGCAACCCCACCCACTCAAAGGCCTGCGCGCAGGCGCTGACCACCACGACGGCTTGGGGGTCCGCCAGTCCCACATCCTCCGCCGCCAGGATGTAGAGCCGCCGGAAGATGAACCGGGGGTCCTCCCCCGCCGCGACCATCTTCGCCAGCCAGTAAAGCGCCGCGTCGGGGTCGGAGCCGCGCACTGACTTGATGAAGGCGGAGATGGTGTCGTAGTGCTCATCCCCGGCCCGGTCGTAGAGCAGGGCCCGCCGCTGGATGGAATCCTCCGCCACCGCCAGGGTGATGTGGATGACTCCAGTCTCATCCGGCGGGGTGCTCTCCACGGCCAGTTCCAGGGCGTTCAGCGCGGCCCGGGCGTCCCCTCCGGCGATGCGCACCAGATGAGCCATTGCCTCCGGGTCCACGCGGACGGCGCGGCGGCCGTACCCTCGCTCCTGGTCCGCCAGCGCCCGCTGGATCACCTGCCGGACCTCATCGTCGGTGAGGGGTTTGAACTGGAAGACGCGGGAGCGGGAGAGCAACGGCCCGACGACCTCAAAGTACGGGTTCTCGGTAGTGGAGCCGATGAGGGTGATGGTCCCGTCTTCCACATGGGGAAGGAGGGCATCCTGCTGGGCGCGGTTGAAGCGATGGATTTCGTCAATCAGCAGGATGGTCCGCCGCCCGTACATCCCGCGCCGCTCCTTTGCCTCCCGGACGACGCGCCGGATGTCAGCCACGCCGGCCATGACCGCGCTGAGGGTCTCAAAGTGGGAATGGGTGGTATTGGCGATAATCATCGCCAGCGAGGTCTTGCCGGTGCCGGGCGGGCCCCAGAAGATGAGGGAGGAGAAGAGGCGATCGGTCTCAATGGCGCGGCGCAGCAGCCGTCCCTCCCCCAGGATGTGCTCCTGCCCGACGAACTCCTCCAGGGTGCGCGGGCGCATCCGGGCCGCCAGCGGCGCCTCTTCCCGCGTTCGCTTCTGACCGAAGTGCTCAAAGAGGGTCATGGGCCGTCTCCCAGAGGTAATATAACACAGATGCCCCAACCTCACAAGGGGAGCAAAGGGTTACTTTGTGCCCTCCGCGTCTTTGTGTGCGCATAGAAAGCGGCCGGGTTGACAACTCCTCCCCCCTGTGCTATTATATAAACGCCCGTTTATTAAGCGATTGTTTATACGTTCGTATCGCTCACCGGGTCGGTTCGTCCGACCCCCGACATCCGGGAGGGCCAATATGGAGGCCAGCAGGGACACGGAGGCGCGCCTGCGCCAGTTGGTTCGCTTCTTCTACGCGCTGAAAGACCCGGTACGACTGCGCATCCTGATGGCGCTGGCGCGGGCCGGGGAGATGACCGTCACCGAAATTGTAGAGGCGGTACACCTGGCCCAGCCGCTGGTCTCCTGGCACCTGGCCCGCCTGCGCGCCGCCGCGCTGGTGCGGGTGACCCGGGACGGTCGGCTGGCCCGCTACACGCTGGACATGGACGCGCTGGAGCGCCAATGGGCCGATTTTCTCTCTATGCTCCAGAAACCATCTCGCTGAAGGAGGTTGAGAAATGGGAGAGAGCCGCAAGGTACGCGTGGCGATTATCGGCGTGGGCAACTGCGCTTCTTCTCTCGTACAGGGCGTCTACTTCTACCGCCACGTCCCTGACGACGGGGTGGTCCCCGGCCTGATGCACCCCGTCCTGGGGGGGTACCATATCCGGGACATTGAGTTCTCCGCCGCGTTTGACGTTGACGCCGAGAAGGTCGGGAAGGACCTCTCCGAGGCCATCTTTTCCGGCCCCAATAACACCGTCCGCTTCTGCGAAGTTCCTCATCTGGGCGTGCCGGTCAGCCGGGGGATGACCCACGACGGGCTGGGGCATTATCTCCGTCAGGTCATCCGCAAGGCCCCCGGCCCCACCGCCGACATCGTCCGCATCCTGAAGGACACCGGCACCGATGTGGTGGTCAACTTCCTGCCCGTGGGCAGCGAGATGGCGACCAAGTGGTACATTGAGCAGATTCTGGAGGCCGGGTGCGGCTTCGTCAACGGCATCCCCGTCTTCATCGCTCGGGAGCCGTACTGGCAGAAACGATTCGCCGAGCGGGGACTGCCGGTCATCGGGGACGATGTGAAGAGCCAGGTGGGGGCCACTATTGTCCACCGAGTGCTCACTCGCCTGCTGCGGGATCGCGGCGTGCGGATTGACCGGACGTACCAGTTGAACTTCGGCGGCAATATGGACTTCTACAACATGCTGGAGCGGGAGCGGCTGGAATCCAAGAAGATTTCCAAGACCCGCGCGGTCACCAGCCAGTTGGATTACGAACTGCCGCCGGAGAACATCCACGTGGGGCCCTCGGACTACGTCCCCTGGCTGACGGACCGGAAGTGGTGCTACATCCGCATTGAGGGGACGACTTTCGGCGAAGTACCGCTGAATATTGAGTTGAAACTGGAGGTCTGGGATAGCCCCAACTCCGCCGGGGTGGTCATAGATGCCATTCGCTGCTGCAAACTGGCGATGGATCGGGGCCTGAGCGGGGCAGTAATGGCGCCGTCGGCCTACTTTATGAAGTCGCCGCCGGTGCAGATGAGCGACGACGAGGCCCACCGCGCGGTGGAGGCATTCATCGCCGGAGAAGATTCGCGGACATTACCATAGAGGAAACAGGTTTGGCGGCGGTGGGGCTGCCGCAAAACCCGATGGTTTTCCTCAGGGGGAATCTTATGGAAAAAGCGCAGTTGAAGGCACGGAAAGCATACGAATCGTTTGCTGAGTGGGCGCGGGACGCCGCCCAGGTGTTCACCGTCCCGATGGCCCGGGTCCTGGCGCGCTGGAAGGTCCATCCCAACACCCTCACCCTGCTGGGATGTCTGCTGACCATTGGGGTGGGCGGGGTGATCGCCAGCGGGCGCCTGACGCTGGGCGGCTGGCTGCTGGCCGTCGTCGCCCCGATAGACGCGCTGGACGGCGCGCTGGCCCGGGTGACCGGCCGCAGCAGCCGCTTCGGGGCCTTCCTGGATTCCACCCTGGACCGGGTCTCCGAGGCCGTTCTCTTCCTGTGCCTGGCCGCGCATTACCTCTGGCGCGGGGCCACGACGGAGGTCCTGCTGGCCTTCCTGACGCTCATCGGAGCCAATCTGGTCAGTTACACCCGTGCCCGGGCCGAGGCCAACGGCTACGCCTGCAAGGTCGGCTTCTTCACCCGCCTGGAGCGCACGGCCGTGCTGGCCGTCGGCCTGATCCTGGGCATCCCCACCATCACTCTCTGGGTACTGGCCATCGGCTCCAACCTGACGGCCCTCTGGCGCATCCTCTATGTTTACTTTCAGGCCCGAAGAGAATAGGGCAACTCCTGGGGAGTTGTCCTTCCCAGAAGCGATTCGCCTCCGCCGCAGCACCCGTCGGTATGCCGACCGGCCGGTGCCGGACGACGTGCTGGCCCACCTGCTGGAGTTCGCCGCGCGCGCCCCGCATCTGACGGACGTCCCTCCCCGGGTGACGGTCGTCAGTGGACGGGAGCGGGTCGGGCGGATTCTGTCCCGCTATCTGGGGGTCTACGGGCTGGTCCAGGGCGCGCCGCATCTGCTGGTGGGGCTGATTCCGGAGGATTCGGACTGGGCCCGACTGGACCTGGGGTACGTCCTGGAGCCGGTCGTTCTGGAGGCGACGCGGCAGGGGCTTTCCACCTGCTGGATGACCGGCTCCTACCACCCGGAGCGGGCCGCCGATGAGGTGGAGCGGGGGGCCAATGAGGTTGTTGCTGCGACGGTGGCGCTGGGGTACGCCCGGGAGGACCCGCTGGCCCGCCTGCACGACGGCGCCATCCGGCGGCTGGTGGCCGCTCACCGCCGCCGTCCGCTGGAGGAAATCGTCTTCGCCGGAAAGTGGGGGGTGTCCTGGTCGCCGGAGGGGGCCGACCCGGCGTTGGTGGAGGTGCTGGAGTGTGCCCGGCTGGCCCCCTCGGCGGAGAACCGCCAGCCCTGGCGGTTCGTGGTGGAGCGTAGCGCAGAATTTATTCTGCGCCTGCATCTCTTTCTGACCCAGCCGGCGCCCATAGACGCGGGAATCGTCATGGCCCACGTCGCGCTGGCCGGGGCAGAGAGGGGATGGAACGGACGCTGGGTCCTGCGCTGGCAGGACCCGGCCCTCTCGGAGATGGCAGGTGCCCCGCCGGGCATTATCCCGGTGGGGATGTTTGGAGCGCAAGATTAATCTTGCGCTACCCGTAAGAACTTTTCCTCTATCAAGTCCACCAGACCGACCACGTCGTCCAGGCCGAACTGGGGCACGTCCAGGTCGTAGGGCTGGTCGGTGGCGATGGCGACCAGTTCCTCCCGCGTACAGAGCAACTCCCGGCTCCGCTCGGCCCGGCTGACCTCAATCTTGGGCGCCGGTCCCCGCTTATACCCCTCCGTCAGCACAATATCCGCATCCTGGATGGTGGCGACAATCTCCGGCAGGGTCAGTTCCCGGTCCAGCCGCTGGATATGGGCAATCCGGTTGGGAGAGGCGATGACGACGTGATCCGAACCGGCCTGGGCATGTCGCCAGGTGTCCTTGCCGGGCTGGTCTATCTCAAAGCCGTGCACGTCGTGTTTGACGGTCGCCACCCGATAGCCGCGCCGTTTCAGTTCGGGGATCAGTTTCTCCAGCAGGGTGGTCTTGCCGACTCCGGATTTGCCGACGACGGAGATGACGGGAATCATCAGGCCTCCTGAGTTACCGGATCAGGAAGGGCACTTCCTCCCGGATGGCCCGAATCCAGCGCCGGAAGCGGTTTCGCAGGAGGGCGGGCCCCCGGGCAGGTTGAGCGTTGAGCGGCGGGTGCGACGCGGTCTCCCAGAGGATGTCCGCCACCCGGCGGGCAGCCTCCGGCGAGGCCAGGCGGCGGGCCTCTCCGGCGGCGACCCGGCGCGCCGTCGGGTCGGCGATGAGGCGGGCCACCGCCGCCGCAGCCCGCTCCGGCCCCGGCGCCCATATCCCTGCCCCCGCCTGGACAACCAGATGGACGTTGGGGGTCTCCTGGGCAGGGATGGCTCCCCACAGGACTGTCGGCGTCCCGACGGTGAGGGCCTCCGCGATGGTCGTGGGGCCCGCTTTGGTCACCAGTACATCGGCGGCCCGCATCCACTCGTGGATGTTCTCCACGAACCCCTCAATCCGTGTCGGCCCGGGCCAGGGGATGGCCGAAAGGCGCGCCCGGAGCCGCTCGTTCTGCCCGGCGACGACGACCAGTTGGGCCGTCGGTGTGGCGGCGGCGACCGCCCGGGCCACTGCCTCCAGCGGTTCAAACCCCACGCCTCCGCCCATAAGCAGAATCGTGGGCCGGTCGGCCTCCAGCCCCAACCTTCGGCGGACCGCTGCCGGGTCTTCGGCGGCGACCTGCTGGAACTGGGGGCCGATGGGCAACCCGGTCACCTCTATCCGCTCCGGCTCCACCCCGTGCCGCAGCAGTTGCTCCTGCGCCGCCTCGGTGGGGACCAGATACCGCTGAACGCGCGGGGCCACCCACGCCGCGTGCATCACCACCAGGTCCGTCCCTACGGCAATGAAGGGGATGGAACGCCCGGCCCATTCCAGGGCGCGGGAGATGGTGTAGACCGGGACGGGATGAAAGGATACAATGATGTCGGCAGGGTGGTCCCGGAACAGGCGCAGGACCCGGGGATAGGTCAGCGGCCATGCCAGGTGGCAGATGGCCTGCACCCGCCGTCGGCCGTTCAGCATGGAAAAGCCCCAGCCGTATATCCGTCCCCGTTCCCCCAGGACTTTCGGATACCAGTTCGGTGCCCGGGAGAGGGGCCAGGGAGCATATTCGGCCAAAATGTCCACCAGCGTCACCTCGGCCCATTCGCCATACCGCTCGGTCAGCGCGTCGGCGACGGTCCGAGCCACCCGCAGATGTCCGCCCCCCGTCCGGGAGTGCAGCAGCAGGAATCGGAGCGGGCGCGTTTCATGGGCCATCGTTTTCCTCCGCAGGCATCGGTCCCAGGATTTTTTTGACGTCTTTCTCAAAGCGGGAACGGGGGAGCATCACCCGTCGCCCGCAGGTCAGGCAGCGGATGCCGATGTCGGACCCCAAGCGGGTCACCACCCACCGGTATCCGCCGCAGGGGTGAGGTTTGCGCATCTGGACGACGTCACCGATATGGATTTCCAGTGGTAGCCGCATCGCATAATCATTGTAGGGGCAACCCTTGCGGTTGCCCTACCTGGGGCAGGGGCAAGCCCTGTCTGGGTTCCTCACCCCACCCCCCGGCCCCATATGCGTTAACTGAATGGGCTGCGCCAGTTAGGTCGCCGCCTCGGGCGCTGACTGAAGTCAGCCTCTTTGGGCCTTCGGCCGGGTTGCTCACTTCGTTCGCAACCAGGGCGGCCTACGCCGCCCTTTTGATGGGCGTCAA
>DAOTWL010000310.1:0-1884 GCA_034435875.1 Anaerolineae bacterium | reverse complement strand
CGAAGCGATGGGGGAGGGGGGATGAAGGGGGGTAGGGGCAAAAGCGACTTCCCTGGACCGCATAAGGTGTTGTTCGTGTCGGGCTACCGGCGGCCTCGCCGCCTGCCGCAAACCTCCGCG
This sequence comes from Anaerolineae bacterium, assembly GCA_034435875.1. GTDB lineage: Bacteria > Chloroflexota > Anaerolineae > B4-G1 > DUEL01 > SpSt-77. The sequence continues at coordinate 1,764 of DAOTWL010000310.1, read as the reverse complement.
ATACTCAAAACGGCCCGTAGCGGATAGCCACCGCCACCGCCATAAAGGCGCCCGTCACCAAAACCACCCACAGCCAGAGCGGGAGCGACCACCGAAGCCATTTGGGGTAACTGACGGAGGTCAGCCCCAGCGAGATGAGCAGGACGGCGTTGGTGGGATACATCATGTTGGAGAACCCGTCGCCGAAGCAGTAGGCCAGGACGGTCGTCTGGCGAGTGACGCCCAGGAGTTCCCCCAGGGGCAGGAGAATGGGCATCATCAGGAAGGCCTTGGCCGACCCGGAAGGGACGAAAAACTCCAGCAGCAGGGTCAGGCCGTACATGGCGAGAACTGCGACAAAGGGGCTGGCCTGGCTGAACGGCCGGGACGCCCAGTGGAGAATCGTATCCATAATGCCGCCCTGGACGACAATGTGGCGGACGCTGGCGGCCATCAGGATGAGGGGGATACTGGGGGCAATGCCCTTCCAGCCCTCTACCAGCGCCTCCCCTACCGTTCTGCCGCCTGCGCCCGAAAGCAATCCCGCCCCGACCCCCGCGATGAGGAAGAGCAGGCCCACGGCCGGCAGGGTGTAATCCGAGAGGGCAGGGATAAATGGGCCGACGAACAGTACCGCCAGGATGATCAGGGTAAAAACGCCAAACCAGACCAGCGCGCGGCCCACACGCGGAGGGTCCGTCCCCAGTCCAGCTTCCCTGGCCTGGTACTTCTCCCGCTCCGCCCGGTCTTCCCGATGGACCGGGGAACGGGTCGGATCGCGCTCAATCCGGCGGGCATAGTTGACGAGGAACACCGCGAAGAGGGCATAGACGATGATGAAAACGGGAACGCGCAGCCACCAGCCCGAGAAGAGGGGCAATTCGGCCAGTTTCTGGGCGACTCCGATCGTAAACGGGTTGGTAATGGCCGCCGAGAAGCCCAGATTGGTCGCCAGTATGGACATGCCCAGGCCCACCAGCGCGTCCCAGCCCAGAAAGTAGGAGAGGGCGACCATCACCGGCACCAGCGGGACGACTTCCTCAAAGATGCCGAAGAAAGCCCCCAGCGCCATAAAGAAGAGTGAGATGACCAGCAAGAGGGCGTACTTTTCCCCCCCGAAGCGCCGCACGATACGCCCGATCGCGGCCCGCACGATGCCGCTCCGGTCCAGCACCGAGAATGAGCCGCCGATGAAGAGGATGAAAATGATGATGACGATGACCGTCAGGTTGCCGGGCGCGCCCAGCACCTCTACCGGGGCCGTGAACCATCGCCAGAGGGGATAATCGGGCCGTGGGATCACCCGGTACGATGGGGGGTCAATCACTTCCCGGCCATCTACCGGGATGCGGTCGTACATCCCGGCGGGGACAACGCGGGTCAGCAGGCCCGCCACCATCATCAGGACAAAGAGGATGATCAGCGATTGGACGAACGCGCGGGCACTGATCCGGACGCTCACCTGGGATTCCATGCTCACCTCCTGTGGGGGATGGCTTCAAGTATAGCAGAGATTGAGAAAGAGGCAAAGCACGATGCTCAAGCATCGGGCTCATTCTGCGAAGCACTTTCGGGGCCAACGATAGCCCGCAGGGGCTTTGTATTCTGAGCCCGACCGTTTTAACGCCTCGCTCCGGCCCATCGCTTCTAACCTGCGGGAATGCGCCCCGCGCGATGGACTCACAATGACATTGCTCGCCCGAGGCGGCGGGGGCCCACACCCCTCCCCAACCCTCCCCTCTCCCGCAAGCGGGAGCGGGGAAGGAGTTAGTAGGGGTTTTGCGG
>DAOTWL010000309.1:0-2291 GCA_034435875.1 Anaerolineae bacterium | reverse complement strand
CCGAAGAGGTCCCGACCCCAGAGGTACATCGCGACCGTCAGAGCCCAGAGTGCCCCGGCGAACCCGACCAGCACAGCGGTCTGCGCCGGAAGCCCCAGCCAGAGCAGGGGAAGGAGCAGATAGTAACTGAGGGGAGCATAGTAGTTGAAAAGAGGGAAACCGAAGCCATACCCCAGGTCGGGGAGCAAGCGTGGATAGAGAACACCGTGGCGCACCGCGCGGTCCAGTTGGACCAGCCGGTGGAAGTGGAGAAGCCCATCCGCGCCGAACAGTTGGCCGGAGAAGAGGGGCTGGACTGCGGGGAGAATACCGAATCCCAGAATGGCGGCTATCAGGAGAAAGCGCAGAGTTGTTTTCATCCTCACAGGAAAGGTGATCGCAGCACGCCCTGCGGGGGGCGTGCTGCGCTTTCTGCTGTTATTACCGCCGCCGGCTGATAACAATGAGAGCCCCCAGGACCACCGCCAGTACCAGGAGCAGGATGCCGGCGATGCTGGCCATTCCCCGCAGGGCCTGAGACAAGAAAGGCGGCCGGCTTCCGCCACCGGCCGGGGTAGGAAGTACAACACCGGGGGTGGCCGTGACCGCCGGGCCCTCTCCCCGTTTTGCACCCAGTGCCACGTCCATCCGGGCCGCGCCGGCCAGCGCTACCATCATATCCGATGGCCCGCTGGCGATGTACCCGGCCGGCGGCTGCATGCTCACCCGATAGGAGCCCGCCGTCAGGCCGGAGAAGCAGTAGGGTTCGCTGATGCCGTCGGTGGTGTACTGACCCACCAGGCCCGCCGCGCCGCCCACGGAGAAGACCGCGTTGGGCAGAAGTTCCTCTGTATCTGGCTCACGGAAGGTATCGCCGTTGCGGTCGTGGAAGGCCAGGACGCAAATCTGGCCACTCTCCGGGGTGGGCGTGGCCTCCGGCGTGGGGGTGGCGGGCGGCTGGGTGGGAGGTGCCGGTGCGGTGACCTTGATCTTCACCCACAATTCGCCGCCGGGGATGCGGGTCCCGCCCGTCTGCAGGACCCAGTTGCCCGTGTAGTCCCCCGGCGCGGCCGGCGCGACCAGGTTGACGCTGATCTCCTTCACTTCCCCGGGCGCCACCCGCCCGATGGGCAGGGAATCCGGCCCGCCCATCTTCTCCCCGCCGGTGAAGACCATGACAGTGTTATCGGGCCAGGCGTCGGTGCCGGTGTTGCGCACCCGCCAGGTCTTGGTGAACGCCGCACCGCCGTCAAAGGCCGTGCCGTCCGGGACCGTCTCCCCGGCGAAGGCGGCCTGGAAACGGGGACGGGTGGGCGTGTTGGTGGGGACCGGAGTGGCCGTGGCCGCCGGAGCCGCCACCACCAGTTGGGCGTCGTCAAACCAGGCGTCGTTGTGCTTCAGCGGTTGCTGGCCAGTCATCCGGGCGGAGACGAAGACGGTCACTTTGCCGCTGGCTCCGGCAGTGGCCTCCACCGAGACCTGTACCCACTGGTCCAGCGCGTTCACCGGCGCCGACCAGACGATGCCGGGGTCGTACCAGAGCCCTTTCCCTTCGGGGTCAATTCCCACCTGAAAGTTGGGGTTCCAGCCGCCGAAGGAGGGATTGGGCAGGTCGTCGTTGCTGATGTGGGCGCGCGCCCAGACGCTGAAGCGCAGCCGGGTGCCCGGCGCCACGCTCACGGTCTGCATCACCCCGCCGTGCCAGGGGGTGTAACTTTGCCCGACGGCCTGAGACGACGGGGCACTGCGGAACAGGCCGTATCTGTTGAAATCCCGCTCCACCCACCAATTCGCCGCACAGGGGTCCCAATTGGGTGCCTGCTTGCAGGGGTCTTTCCGCTCGTCCCACGGGTGCCAGTTCGGCGCCGTTGCCCCCTCCCAGGCATCAAAGCCGGGATTGGCCAAGAGGTTCTGCATCAAGGGGCGGGCCTGGGTCCGGGGCGCCAGGGCCAGCATCAGGGTGATCAAAAGAAACATCACGCCGAGAATTCGTTGCCCGTGTTTCATTTCATTCTCCTCACTTTCTGGCTTAACGTCACGGATTGATTATAGCACAATCGGGGGGGAAGGGCAACCTTCCCCCGGCTCCTTCCCTTCTCCCGCTCGCCTGCTTCGCTGCGCGCGGTGACATTCTTCAGCGGCGGGCAGGGGAGGGGATGGAATGGGGTTTTGAGGGCGGCCGTAACTACCTACCCTATGGCTGGAATGCCCTCTTCCGCTTTTTCGGCGCGCTGGCCTCACCCCTCCCCCGGCCCCTCCCCTCTCCCAAACTTCGTTTGGGAGAGGGGAAGGGAGAAAGGAGGGTTTTGCGG
>DAOTWL010000308.1:0-8679 GCA_034435875.1 Anaerolineae bacterium | reverse complement strand
CACCCCCGGCCCCTCCCCCAAGCGCCGCGATGGGGGAGGGGGGATAAAGGGGGGTGGGGGGCAAATGTTCGCACCATTGGGCTTTTAGCCCCTGGTGTAGTCGTTACGTGCTCTCTGTCTCTTCGTATGATGTATCCCCAGGCGGAGATTCGCGGTTGCCCTCCGCCTCGCTTCGTGTTATACTGAACTCCGGAAGCAGGTTCCCCCGCCCAACCACCGGGAGGAGCGAATATGGTACGGGTGAGCACCAGGGAGGCCGTTATCCAGGAACTGGAGGGACTGGCAGAGGAACAGATTCCAGAAGTACTGGATTTCATCCGTTTCCTGAAGTCCCAACCGGAAAAGCCATCCCCCGCTGTAGATCGCTGGCAGACCGCTGGCCCGGACCCTCTCCAGGTCCTGGCGGAACTGGACCGCATTCGGGAAGAAATGGAAGCCCGCTACGGTGTCTATCCAGGCGACCCTGTACGGGAAGCCCGAGAGATGCGTGAGCGCCAGTTAGAGGAAGCGTGGGGACCGTCGTCGTAGATGCCAACTTTGGAGGTGCGCTGATCCGCCCGTTGCCTTACTCTCGCGCTTGCCGCAACCGGCTGGAGGAATGGCTGCGGCGAGGGGTGGGTCTGGCAGTCCCTGCCCTCTGGGATTACGAAGTCGCTTCGGCCCTGCGCAAACAATGGGCTCAGCACCTGCTGACACGAGAAGCGGCGCTGGACGGGCTGGCCTGGATTTTCCGCCTGCCGATGCAGCGGGTGCCTGCCGACCAGGAGTTGCTGACGCGGGCACTATTATGGGCAGAGCAGTTGGGGCAGATAACGGCCTACGATGCTCAGTATCTGGCCGTCAGCGAGGGGCTTGGCGCACCCTTCTGGACCGCTGATCGGAGACTCTACCCTCGCTGCAGGGAAGTCGGAGCGGATTGGGTCAACCTGGTAGAATAACCCCGGTCTGCGACCTGCTCCCTGCGTCCTGCGCCCTGCTCCCTGTTAAGGAGGTCCTATGGGCGGCGACTGGCTGGTCATCCTGCAGGAATTCCTGACCAATCCGAACGTGGCCTACATTTTCCTGCTGCTGGGACTGTGGGCCCTGGCGGCCGCGTGGACGACGCCTGGTCTCGGCTTTCCGGAGGCGGCGGCAGTCATCTGCCTGCTCCTGGCCGCAATGGGATTGGCCCGCCTGCCTATCAACATCATCGGCCTGGGCATCCTGCTGGCGGCGCTGGTCCTCTTCCTGGTGGACCTGAAGGTGCAGAGCGGCGGGCTGACCCTGGCGGCCGTCATCGGATTGGTGGTCGGGTCGGTGTTGCTTTTCCGACCCGGCGAAGGGGCTGCGCTCTCTCCCTGGGTCATCGCTGGCGCGACGGTGGTCTCCGCCGGCCTCTTCGGCTGGGTCTTCCGGCTGGCGGTGCGTGCCCAGCGCATGGCCGCCCGCACCGGCACCCAGACCCTGGTGGGCGCGGAGGGCGTCGCCACCACCCCCATTGACCCCATCGGGACCGTCCAGGTGCGGAGCGAACTCTGGACCGCCGTCGCCGACGCCCCCATCCCCGCCGGGACCCCCGTCCGGGTGGTGGCGGTGGAAGGTCTACGGGTCCGGGTCGTCGCAGCGCAAGATTCATCTCGCACCACACTTCCGGGAGGACAAGATGAATGAAGAGGTCTCTCGGCAGAAAAGGGGACTCCTCCGCCTGCTGGGAGGGATCATCGCGCGGCCCCGGGCGACATTCCGGTATCTGAACGAGAACGGCCGTCGCCTCTGGTGGTTCCCTGCCATCATTGCCGTCATCATGGTCATCCTGCCCATTATCGTTGCCAGCCCTATCCAGGCCCGCCTGGCCCGCGAGGCAGTGGCCCAGGTGCAGGAGCAGATGAGCGAGATGCTCTCTCCGGAACAGAAACAACAAATGGAACAGGCCCAGCAAATCGCGGCCTCGCCGCTGGTCATCACCGTTTTCCCTTCCATTACGGCCGTCCTCGGACTGGTGGTGGGGTGGCTGGTCTGGGCCGGGGCCCTTTACCTGGTCGGTATGGTTGTCGGAGGCCACACCTCTTTCGGGGCCCTGTTCCGTATGGTGACCTGGGCCTGGATTCCCTACGCCCTGCGGGGTCTCCTGCAAACCCTCTCCATCCTTTCCACCGGTCAGATGATCGCCCACCCGGGTCTCTCCGGACTGGTGGCGGATAACCGACCGGTCGGCGAGATGCTGAAGGCCCCGCCCACTACGGGCCAGTTGCTGGCTTCCGCCTTCCTGGGCCGCATAGACCTGTTCCTGTTCTGGAACCTGGCCCTGCTGGTGGTGGGGACGGTGGTCGTCACCCGGCTCTCCGGCCGCAAAGCGACCGCGCTGGTTCTGGGCCTCTGGCTTCTCTTCACCCTCATCGCCCTGGTCCCCACCCTCATCAGCGGCATGTTTATGGGACAATCCGCGTTCTTCGGGGGGTGAAGCCGGGTTGAACGAGAAAACCCCGCTCGTCCGGATTGAGGGGCTGCGCCGGGAGTTCCCCATGGGCCGGGAGACGGTCCGCGCGCTGGACGGCGTGGACCTGACCATAGCCGAGGGGGAGTTTCTGGGGGTCACCGGCCCCTCAGGGTCGGGGAAGTCCACTCTGCTGCACCTGCTGGGGGGACTGGACCGGCCCACCGAAGGACGGATCTGGGTACGGGGCCGCGACCTGACGGGACTGGACGAAAACGAACTGGCCGCCTACCGCCGTCAGGAAGTCGGCTTCGTCTTCCAGTCCTTCTACCTGGTCCCCACGATGACCGCGCTGCAGAACGTGGAGTTCCCGATGTACTTCGCCCGGATTCCCCCGGCCCGGCGGCGGGAGCGGGCGCTCTACCTGCTGGAACGGGTCGGGCTGGCGGACCGGCGGAACCACCGGCCCACCGAACTCTCCGGGGGGGAGCAGCAGCGGGTGGCCATCGCCCGCGCGCTGGCCAACGACCCCGTTCTCATTCTGGCCGACGAACCTACCGGCAACCTGGATAGCCGGACCGGCGCGGAGGTCATCCGTCTGCTGGGCGAACTGAACGCGGAGGGGCGCACCATCATCCTGGTCTCCCACGACCCGGCGATGATTGCCCACACCCGGCGGCACATCCGCATGCTGGACGGCCGCATCGTGGAAGGGGAATGAAGCGCTCCGCGATAAGCGCCGCGCGATAAGCGATACGCGGTAAATGGAATTCGTCCGCGTCGTCGTTCTGACCCCTCTGGGGTCGGGCCCCACCCCGACCTTTGACTACCACCTCCCCGACCCCCTGGAGGGACGGGTGGAGGTCGGCTCGCTGGTACAGGTCCCCTTCGGTTCCCGCTCCCTCTACGGCGTCGTTGTGGAGCGGCCTCCGGCCCCGACAGTGGAGGAGACCCGTCCGGTGAGCGCGCTGGTGGACCCCCGGCCCGTCTTCCTCCCGGCCCAGATTGGCCTGGCCCGCTGGCTCGCCGAACAGACCCTCTCCCCTCTCCACCAGTGCCTGCTGATGATGCTCCCGCCGGGTGTCGTCGGCCTGACCGACTCTCGGCTGGAACTGGCTGGAGACCTCCCGCCGGATGTCCGCCTGAGCCCGCTGGAACGCCACCTGGTGGCCCTCTTGCGCCGTCGTGGGCCGCTGACCGGCGCCCAGATAGACCGGGCCTTCCCCCGCTCCGATTGGCGCGCCGCCGCCGACCGCCTGGTCCGCCGCAAAATCCTCGTCCGTACCCCTGTCCTCACCCCGCCCCGCGCCCGTCCCCTGCAGGTTACCACCGTCCGCCTCCTCCCCGGCGCCGACGAGGACGCCCTGAAGGGCCTGCGCGCCCCCGTCTACCGGGCCGTCCTGGAATTCCTGCGCGCCGAGGGCAGGCCCGTAGACGTGAGTTGGGTCTACGCGCAGACCGGATGCACCCGTCAGCACCTGGACCAGTTGTATCGGCGTGGACTGGTGGTCTTTGACCTGGAGGAACGCTGGCGAGACCCGCTGGAGGGCCGCGTCTTCCTGCCCACCGAACCGCTCCCCCTCACCCCCGACCAGCAGGCCGCCTGGGATGAATTGCAATCTGCAATCTGCAATCCGCAATCTGCCACCTTCCTCCTTTACGGCGTGACGGGCTCCGGCAAGACGGAACTCTACCTGCGCGCGGTGGGGGAGACCCTGGCGCGGGGCCGCAAAGCCATCGTCCTGGTGCCGGAAATCAGCCTCACCCCCCAGACGGTGGCCCGCTTCGCCGCCCGATTCCCCGGCCGGGTGACCGTCCTCCACAGCGGGATGCGGGAGGGAGAACGGTACGACGTCTGGCGGCGGGCCCGGGCCGGGCTGGTAGACGTGGTCATCGGCCCCCGCTCCGCCCTCTTCGCCCCGCTGGACCCGCTGGGCCTCATCATCGTGGACGAGGAGCACGACGCCTCGTACAAGCAGGCCTCCCGCCCGGCCTACCACGCGCGGGAGGCGGCGCTGGAACTGGCCCGCCGGACCGGCGCGGTCGTCATCCTGGGCTCGGCGACCCCCAGCCTGGAGTCGTACCTGCGGGCCGGACGGGGGGAATTCCGGTTGCTGGTGCTGGGACGGCGCATCCTGGGCCACCAGCAACGACTCACCGACCTGCAGACCGTCTACGGCGTCCCTCAGACCCGCTACCGCCCCCTGGCGGACGGCCCCTCCGGAGCCCGCTACCTGGACCTGCCCCTCGTCCAGGTGGTGGACATGCGGGCCGAACTGCGGGCGGGGAACCGCTCCATCTTCAGCCGGGCCCTCCAGCGAAGCGTGGATGAGGCACTGGCGCGCGGGGAGCAGGTCATCCTCTTCCTGAACCGGCGCGGCACGGCGACGCATATGTTCTGCCGCGCCTGCGGATACGTGGCCCGCTGCCCCCGCTGCGATGTCCCCCTGACCTTTCACGGCCACGCCGCGAGCGGCTCGCCGCATAGCGGCCACGCCGGCCAACTGGTCTGCCACCACTGCGGACGGCGGGAGCCGATGCCGGAGGAATGTCCTCGCTGCGGCTCTCCAGCCATCCGCCCCTTTGGGCTGGGGACGGCGGGGCTGGAGGAGGCCGTCCGGGAACGCTGGCCCGGCGCGCGCGTCCTGCGCTGGGACCGGGATACGGCCCGTACCGCCCAGGCCCACTGGAACATTCTTCAGGTCTTCTCCGGCGGGGGGGCGGACATCCTGGTGGGGACGCAGATGATTGCCAAGGGGCTGGACCTGCCGCTGGTGACGGTGGTGGGGGTGATTTCGGCGGATACGGCGCTGTACCTGCCCGATTTCCGGGCCGCCGAGCGGACCTTCCAGTTGCTGGAACAGGTGGCCGGGCGGGCCGGACGGGGGCTCATGGGCGGCCGGGTGATCCTCCAGACCTACCACCCTGACCACTACGCCATCACCGCCGTGGAGCATCACGACTATCTGGGGTTCGTGCAGAAGGAACTGGACTTCCGGCGGGAAGCGGGGTATCCTCCGTACGTCCGGCTGGCCCGCCTGGTCTATCGCCACACCGACGCCCGTAAAGCGGAGGTGGCGGCGAGGGACCTGGATGAACGGCTGCGGGAGGCGCTGCGGCGCTCCGGCCTGCCGGTCACCGACCTCATCGGCCCCGTCCCCTGCTTTTTTGCCCGACTGCGGGGATACTACCGGTGGCAGATTATCCTCCGCCATCCGGATCCACCGTCCTTCCTGCGGTCGGTCCCCATCCCCCAGGGCTGGCTGGTGGACGTGGACCCGGTAGAGTTGCTGTAACGCAGGCTGCCAGGCCGGTACAGGCGAACCGCCTGCGCTACGGCGACCTTCGGAGCCGGCGGAGGAAGGTGCCGGTGCGAATCTCCTGCTCCAGGTGGTAGGTGAGATAGTGGTGCATGGCCCGCTCCACCTCCGTCAGCAGGGCCGGAGGGACGCGCAGTTCCCGCAGGCGGGCGAAGGGCAACCGCTGGCAGGCGCGCAGCAACCCCAGCGCGGCCGGAGAGAGGGGCATGACCCCCGGTCGGGCCACTGAAGCCTGAAAGCACTCCGCGCAGAGCGCCCCGCCCCGCTCCGGGTCCAGGCCCAGCGGGTTGCGCCCTCTCACCGGCAGCGGCCGCCCGCAGAGACCCCGCTCCCTCTCCCCAACGCACCGTCCCCATTCGGGACGGAAGCCCACCAGCGTCAGCAACCGCTGTTCGTAGGCCCGCGCCAGCAGGTCCAGCGCCGGCGGGAGGGATTCCCCCACCTCTATCTGGCTCAGATAATCCAGTGTCCGGCTCATGAGGTCAAAGAGGGCCGGTCCCCCCTCGTCCTCGGCGACGAAGCGGTCATAGAGTTCGGTTACGTAGCGGGCATACGTGCCCCGGACCAGGTCTTCCCGCAGCGCCGCGTGAGGGTCCAGCGCCTCCGCCTGGCTGACCACGTCCCAGGAGGATGGGCTGCGGGCCACGACCATCCGGACCTGGGCGAAGAGTTCCAGATGTCCGGCTTTCCGGCTGCTGGGCTTCCGGGCTCCTTTCGCGATGACGACCCGTTTCCCCTGGGGCGTGCAGAGGGTTAAGACCCGGTCCGCTTCCCCCTGATCCCGCCGCCGGACGATGATGGCTTCGGTGGTGTAGAGACGCTCACCGTTCGTCATAGGAGGTTATGCGGACGTACCCGCAACTTAAGGAGAATCGGCGTTTATCTGCGTCCGATCTCCCGCCAGGCCGCCTCTACCTGGGCGCGGGTCTCCTCCAGCGACCCGTCGGTGGAGATGACGACGTCGGCCCGGGCGATTTTAGCTTCCTGGGGTGGCTGCGCGCGGACCCGCAACTCCGCTTCCTGACGGGATAGCCCCCGGTCAGCCATCAGCCGCCGGACCTGCTCCTCCAACGGACAGGTGGTGACCCAGAGGGCGTCAAAGGCATCCGCCATCCCCGACTCTATCAGTTTGATGGCCTCCACCACGACGACTGGCGTCGGCGCGGCGGCGATGCGGCGGGCCACCTCCTCCAGCACAGCCGGATGGACGATGGCCTCCAGCCGGGCCAGCGCTTGGGGATCGGAGAAGACGATGGCTCCCAGGCGAGCGCGGTCAATTTCCCCATCGGGCCGCAGAACCTGAGGGCCGAAGGTCTCCACCACTGCCCGATGGATGGGGGTTCCGGCCCGCATCACTTCGTGGGCCACCCGGTCGGCATCAATGACCGTCGCGCCCATGTCCCTCAGCATGCGTGCCACGGTTGATTTGCCGGTCACAATATTGCCGGTCAGGCCGATGACGTAGGGCATCCTTGCATGCTCCCGATAAAATGCTCCAGCGTGCCCCATTATACCCCAATCGGAGAAGGGGGTAAAACTGAGGTTCGGACGCAAGTTGGGACATAGAGCCCTCACCCCCTTGATCCCCCCTCTCCCACTGGCCTTCGGCCGAGGGGGTTTGGGGGTAGGGGTGAGGGGGCACAGCCCCCTTCCCCTCTCCCCCTGGTGGGAGAGGGGAAGGGGTTTGGGGGTAGGGGGGCCCGCCGGGCGGAGGCGGCTGAAAACTATCGGGTAGCCAGTTGTCCCAACTTATGTCCGAACATCAGCACTAATTGACAACCCCATCCCTTTATGGTATAATATCAACGCTTTCGTTCCCCATCGCCTCAAATCCGAAAGGAGGCCGATATGTCCGCTCGGTTCCGGGCCACCGGTGTGCTGAACCTTCTCTGCGCCGTCGCGCTGGTTGCCGGCGTCATTCCTTTCTCCGCCCCCCCACGCTGATTCCCCGCCGCAATTCCCTGCCCAGGAGGGGATGATCCCTGCCAACCCTTCACCGTCAAAATCCATCGGGCCGGCGTCCCTCCCCGCACCCTCGCCCCAATCTCCCGCTGTGCCGTCTCCTGCGCCGGAAATCGCACCGTCTCCTTCCAGCCCCATCCTCCCGCCGTCCCTGCCCCTCCCCCGGCCGGAAGTGCCCGACCCGCGACCTGTGGTCGGGGAGGCTGTCTTGCAGCCGCCGGAGGTGCCCGAACCGAAACCGGTGGAAGTGGCCCCCCGGCCTCTATTCCCCTCGCTTCCCGACGCTGGCCCGACGTTGGCCCTTTCCGCAAAGGAGCCGCTGCCGGAGCGGGCTGATCTGGAGATACCGGCCTCCACTCCCCTCTCCAGAGCGCCTGCGCCGGCGGAATCTGCGATCCCCTCTGCCCCCTCCGCCCCGGCGTTTCCCGTCTCCTCTACCCGTTACCGCCTCTTCCTCCCCCTGGTGGCCCGGAACTACGAGCCTGGCCTGATTTCATTCCGGGGCGGGAGTTATACTTCGCCCGATGGGAAAGTGAGGGTGACCTTCCCACCCGGCGCAGTGCGCGAAGGGGTGCGGGTGCGCTATGAGACTCTGGACTCAGCCCGGCCCGCAGGCTTTGCTGCCAGTGTGGGGTTCTTCATATTGGAAGCCTTCCGGGTTAGCGACGGGCAGCCGGTGCGGGAATTCGGCGCCCCGCTGGAAATCCGGGTGCGCTACGACGATGCCGGCATCCCCCGCTGGCTGGAGCAGCGGCTGTACCTCTACTTCTATAACGAATCTGCCGGGCGCTGGGAAATGCTCCCCTCTGTAGCGGATACGGACGAGAATGTGGTTACCGCCTGGACTACCCATTTCACCCGGTTCGGCGTGCTGGCCTCCGGCAGCACCAACCCCTGCGACCAGGCTGTGCAACTGGCGCGGGCATACGAGCCGGCCCCCGCCCCCTATTTGCCCTACACCTTCCACAGCAGCGTCACTCCTTT
>DAOTWL010000307.1:0-2934 GCA_034435875.1 Anaerolineae bacterium | reverse complement strand
TCGCAACCAGGTCGGCCTTCGCCGACCCCCTGAGAGGGGCGTCAACGCAGGTTGACGCCCGGCGCAAAGCGCCCAGGGAGGCCGATTTCCAATGCGCTGACTGGAAGTCAGCCTCTTTGGGCCTTCGGCCGGGTTGCTTCCCTTCGTTCGCAACCAGGTCGGCCTTCGCCGACCCCCTGAGAGGGGCGTCAACGCAGGTTAACGCCCGGCACAAAGCGCCCAGGGAGGCCGATTTCCCATCGGCGCTTGTAGGGGCAACCCTTGCGGTTGCCCCGGTTGTTCCTGAGCAAATGGGTGTGAAGGCCTGGCAAATGGCAAACCGAGATAACCAGATACCGTCCGAGGGGACAAAGCCGCAAAGGGCCATTTTTATCGGCGTCCTGATCCTGCTGATCGCCGCCGCGCTGCGGCTTCCGGCGCTCGGCCAGGTGCCCCCCGGCCTCTACCACGATGAGGCCTATTACGGCCTGGACGCGGTGGACGTCCTGCAGGGGCATCTACAGGTCTATTTCCCCGCCAACAACGGCCGGGAGCCGCTCTTCATCTACCTGGCCGCCGGGATGATCGGCCTCCTGGGGCGAAGCCCCTTCGCCCTGCGGCTGACCTCCGCCTTCGTCGGCCTGCTCACCGTCGCGGCGACGGCGGCGGCCGGACGGGCCCTCTTCTCCCGGCGCGTCGGCCTGCTGGCGGCGGCGATCCTCGCCGTGACCCTCTGGCACGTCCACCTCAGCCGGGTGGCCTTCCGGGCCGTCACCCTGCCCCTGCTGCTGGCGCTGACGCTCTGGCTGGGGGCCCGGGCGGTGCGGACGGGCCGGCCCCGCCTCTGGCTGGCGGCCGGCGCCCTCTACGGCCTCTCTTTCTACACCTACACCGCCGCCCGTTTCACCCCGGTCGCGCTGGCCGCGTTTGTCCTCTACGTACTGGCCACCCTCGGCCCCCGCGCCTTCCGGCCCCACGCGCGCGGCATCGGCCTTGCGGCCCTGGCGGCGGCGGTGGTCCTGGCCCCCCTGGCCGCCTATACGGTCTCTCACCCGGATGTGGTGCTGGGCCGCCCCGACCAGGTTTCCATCTGGAACCCCGACATTCACGGCGGCGACCCCTGGGGACTGCTGGGCCGCCAGGTCCTGCGGACGCTGGGGATGTTTTTCGTCCAGGGCGACCGCATCTGGCGCCACAACATCCCCTGGCGGCCCGTCTTCGGGCCCCTGCTGGGGGCGGCGTTTCTGCTGGGGGTGGCGGCGGCCCTGTCCTCACCCCTCCCCCGCCGCCTCCGGCGGCACCCCCTCCCCTCTCCTGACCAAAGGTCAGGAGAGGGGAGGGGGTCGGGGAGTGGGGTGAGGGTCTCCCCCTTCCCCCTCTCCCGCCCTGCGGGAGAGGGGGAGGGGGGCAGGGGGGTGGAGGTGAGGGTGAGGGCTCTCCCCCTCCTCTGGACGGCGGTCATGGCCCTCCCCACCGTCCTGGCCGAGGACGCGCCCCACTTCCTGCGCGCGGTGGGGATGCTCCCGGTCTTGGCCTTCCTCCCCGCCCTCGGGTTGGATACGCTCATAGGGACGCAGATTACCGCAGATACCCGTAAATTTTTTATCCGATCTGCGTTCCTCCGCGTTCATCCGCGTCCCCATCCTCTTGGTCTGACGCTCAGCGTCCTCGCCCTCGGGCTGGAACTGGTGGGCGGTGCGCGCCTTTACTTCGGCTCTTATGCCCACAACCCGATGACCGGGTACTGGTTTGAGCAGGGGGCCGTCGCGCTGGGGGCGGACATCAACCGCTTCCTGGGCGTCGGCTGGGCGGGCGAGGCGTCGCCCTCTACCCCCACCGCCGGGCCGGACGGCCACGTCTATCTGGACCCGACGCTCTGGGAGGAGTGGTCTCAGGCCCGCTTTCTGGTCGCCGCGCCGGAGCGGGTGACGGTGGGCCTGGAGGAGACCGTTTGCGAAGTGGGGCGGATTTCCGGTACCCAATGCGGCGACGCGGAGTGGCGCCCCACCGCCGTCTTCCTCTGGCCCTACGGCGACTGGACCCGCGCCTGGGCCCTCCTCCCCCACCCCGCCGAGGTCAGCGTGGCCGAAGGCCCCCTCTCCCAGCACGACCGGGATACCGAACCGTACATCACCTATCTGGCGTTTACGGCGACCCGCCCCGGCCCGATCCCTCCGCCCCAGGCCCGCCTCACCGGCGGCGTGGAGTGGCTGGGGGCAGAAGTGATCCCCCAGGGGGACGGCTCCGTGCGGGTGCGGCTGCGCTGGCGGGCCACCGCCCCGCTGACCGGAGAGTACGCCGTCTTCCTGCACTACCTCCGGGACGGGCAGACCATCGCACAGGGGGATTGTCCCCCCGCTTGCGGCCGCTATCCCACCCCCCTCTGGCGGCCCGGCGACATCCTCAACGATGACCACATCGTGCCCGGCGTCGGCCGTCCTCAACCGGGCCGGGACGAAATCCTCTTCGGCCTCTGGAATCCCCAGACCGGCGAGTACCTCTCCGTGCTGGACGGGGCCGGGAACCCCGCCGGGGTGGAAATCCGCATGCCGGTCCGGTAATTTCACCGCGCCTCACCCTTCTCCCTGACCCCCATAGGCGAACTCAGGGGCTGCGCCGGTTGGGTCGCCACGCCGGGAGCCGACTGAAGTCAGCCTCTCTGGGCCTTCGGCCGGGTTGCTCACTTCGTTCGCAACAATGGCGGCCTGCGCCGCCTTTGCAGGAGGCGTCAACGCAGGTTGACGCCCGGCGCGAAGCGCCCAGGGGAGGCCGATTTCCAATCGGCGCTGACTGAAAGTCAGCCTCTCTGGGCCTTCGGCCGGGTTGCTCACTTCGTTCGCAACAATGGCGGCCTGCGCTCCTCACCCCTCCCCCGGCCCTGCGGGCCACCCCCTCCCCTCTCCTGACCTTTGGTCAGGAGAGGGGAGGGGGTAGCGGCGAAGCCGCTGGGGGTGG
>DAOTWL010000306.1:0-11273 GCA_034435875.1 Anaerolineae bacterium | reverse complement strand
CTGGACCCGCATACCACCTTCCTGCGCCACAACTCCACCTGTCAGTCCGTCTACGGCGCGCAGGCCCAGGTGGACGTCTGGTTCGGGGAGACCCTCCACCTCTGCGGGTACACGGTCTCCACCCACACCGCCGCGCCGGGCCAGGAGGTCTCCGTCACCTTCTGGTGGGAAATCCCCTATCCGGTGGCTCAGGGGGCCAACAGTTTCGTCCACCTGATTGGGCCGACGGTCAACCCGGCCACCGGCACCCCCTTTGGGGACAGGAGGATAAACAGATGGGCATCAACTGGTGGCGACCGGGCGGCCTCTACCGGGATACGTACACCTTCCGGATCGCACCCGACGCCCCGCCGGGCGAGTACCGGCTGGAGGTGGGCTGGTGGGACCCCCAGACCGAGCAGCGCTACCCGCCGCGCATCCTGCGGGGAGAAGGGGTCGCCCTTTCCGAATGGAACTCCTGCTGGTCGGCACGCTCACCGTCCCATGAACCCACCCCGCCTCCCGCTTCACGTTTTACTTTTCACGTTTCTGGCTTTACTCTACAGCCTCACCGTCCCCCTCTTTGAAGGGAACGATGAGTCCTGGCACTATGCCTACGTCCGGTACATCGCGGAGAACGGGGCATTGCCCCGCCAGCCGCCGGACCGGTACCCGCATCAGGCCCGGCAGGAGGCCAGCCAGCCGCCCCTCTACTACCTGCTGGCGGCCGCGCTGACCCGCCCGGTGCCGCAGGACGACCTGCCCGCGCTCTACGGGCGGGAGAACCCGTTCCCCACCGTCCTGCCGGTCGGATACCGGGATAATCAGAACCACTACATCCACACCGACGCGGAGCGGTTTCCGTACCGGGGTGCGGCGCTGGGCATCCGCCTGGCCCGCCTGCTCTCCGTCCTCTTCGGCGCCGGAACGGTCTGGGGGACGTACCGGCTGGCACAGAGGTTATTCCCGGAGGAGGACGGGGTGGCGGCGGGGGGGGCGATGACCGTCGCCCTGATCCCGGGCTTTCTCTTCACCTCCGGCCTGGTCAACAACGACGCGCTGGCGGCCTGCATCGCCACCTGGGCGCTGGTGCCTCACCCCTCCTCCTTGCGCAGCCGCCGGGGGTGGGGCGAGGGCCTCCTCCTGGGCGCGGCCGCGCTGACCAAACTGAGCGGCCTGCTCCTCTGGCCTTTCGCCGCCCTGGCGCTGGCCTGGGAGGCCGGCCGCCGTCGGGATGCCCGTTTCCTCCTCCGGACCGGCCTGGTCGTGTTCGGGGTCGCGCTGGCCCTCTGCGGCTGGTGGTACGGGCGCAACTGGTCTCTCTACGGCGACCCCACCGGCCTGGCGGCGATGCTCCCGCTGGTGGGCCGCCGTGAGCCGGGGTTCGGCCTGGCGGACTTCTTCCGGACCGAGGCCCGGCTGGTCTGGAACTCCTACTGGGCCGTCTTCGGCTGGTACAACCTGGCCGCGCCGGCGTGGGTCTATCGGGTCTACGGCCTGCTGACGGCCCTCGGGGCTGTGGGACTGGCCCTCTTTGTGGCGCGCGCGGTGCGCCGGAGGGACTGGGGCGCGCTGGGTCGGGTGGGGTATCTGGCCCTCTGGGCGCTGATCGTCGCGGTGGGGCTGGTGCGCTGGACGCTGACCACCGGCGGTTCCCAGGGGCGGCTGCTCTACCCGGCTGTCGGCGCCCATGCCGTTCTGCTGGCCCTGGGGTGGGCGCAACTGACCCCGGCGCGGGCGCGCCGGTGGCTCTTCGCCGCCCTGGGGGGTGTCCTGCTGGCGCTGGCCCTCTGGCTCCCCTTCGGCGTCATCCGGCCTGCCTACGCCCGCCCCGCGCCGCTGACGACAGTGGCGGATTTAGAGAGACGCATCTCTCATCGGACGGACATCCGCTTCGGCGAACACATCACGCTGCTGGGCTACCGGGTGGAGGCGGAGGAGGTCCGCCCGGGCCAGACCCTCCCGGTCACCCTCTGCTGGCGGGCCGACGGCCCGGTCGGGGCCGACTACTTCGTCTCCCTCTCCCTGCTGACGGCGGAGGGGCTGACGGCGGGGCAGAAATTCACCCACCCCGGCCTGGGGACGTTTCCGACGTCCCTCTGGCCCCCGGAGTTTGCCTTCTGCGACCGCTACCCCCTGCCCGTGCGGGAGACCGTCCCGACGACGACGCTGAGCACGCTGGCAGTGGGCCTGACGACTTTCACAGAACGGCTGCCGGTGTATAATAGTAAAGGCTGGCGGCTGGGGGATACGTTCCACTTTCCGGGCCCCCGGGTCGCCGTTCCGGATTCCGGGCCGGCGCTGGACTACCGCTGGGGGCATGAGGTGGCGCTGGTGGGCTACCGGCTGGAGCGGGCGGTCCTGGCGCCGGGGGAGGAACTGGACCTGACCCTCTACTGGCGGGCGCTGGGCCCCTTTGCCGGCCCCCGCTCGGCGACGGTGCAGGTCCTGCAGGGGGATTTCAAAATTGCGCAGACCGACCTCCCGCTGAACCTGGAGCCGGGGGAGGTCTGGGCGGACCACCGGCGGATGCCTCTGGCGGCGGATGCCCCGCCGGGGGTGTACGAACTCAAAGTCGCCGTCTACGACCCAACGGGGGGCGGCGCCCTGCCTGTCTATGAACACGGGCGGGCCCTCCCCGTCGGCGGCCTGCTCCCGCTGTGGGGGGTGAGGGTGGACGATGGACGATAGACCACAGACAACAGACGACGGGCTGGTGGTCTGTGGTCTGTAAGTGGAGGGAAGAGATGGATACGACCTTTGGTGAACTCTCGGTGGAACAGATGGAGCGCATCATTGAGCGCGCGATTGACCGACGGTTACAGGTCTGGCTGGAACAGGTGCTGGATGCCCTGAGCGCACTGAGTGAAGAGGAGACGGCGGACCTGCGGCCTGAGTTTGCGGAAGCCCTGCGGCGGTCTATCGCCCAGGCACAGCGGGGGGATGGCATGGAATTGCAGTCCTTTCGGGAGCACATCGGCCGATGACTCCTTTCGTTGTCATTCTCACATCTGAAGCACAACAGGACATCCTGCGGCTGGATGCGGCTGTTCAAACGCGCATTTTGGATAAACTGGAGCGGATGGGAGATCATGCCAAGCTGATTCGGCACCAGCCGTTGAAAGGCCGGAATGGCGTGGCGGCTACAAGTATCGGGTAGGGGACTACCGGATTATTTACCAGTTGGATCTGGCAGATAGACGGCTGGTTATCCTGAAAGTCGGACACCGGCGTGAGATCTACCGATGATGGCCGAGGATTTGACTCCCCGACAGCAAATGATTCTGGAACTGGTGGTTCGGGAGTTTGTCCAGACGGGCACACCCGTCGCCTCCCGCACGCTGGTGGAGAAGTACGGCCTGGACGTCAGTCCGGCGACGGTGCGTAACGAGATGGCGCGTCTGGAGGAGTTGGGCTACCTGACCCACCCCCACACCTCCGCCGGGCGCCAGCCCACCAACGAAGGATACCGCTACTTCGTGGAGCGGCTCCTGCGGGAGACGGAGTTGCCCCTGGCGGAGCGCCGGACCATCGCGCACCAATTCCAGCAGGTCCGGGACGATATAGAGGAATGGATGCCGCTGGCGGCGTCGGTGCTGGCGCGCACGGCCCGGGGCGCGGCGCTGGTCACTGCCCCCCAGGCCGCCCAGCCCCGCTACCGGCATATGCAACTCATCTCCACCCAGGGCCGCCTGGTCCTGCTCGTCCTCGTCCTCCAGGGCGGCATGGTCCGGCAGCAGATGCTCACCCTGCCCGAGCCGCTGCCGCAGGAGGTGCTCAGCGAGGCGGCGGACCGGCTGAACCAACTCTGCGCCGGCCTCACCGCCGATGAGATTGAACCCCGCATCGGGAGCCTGCCGCTCCTGGAGGCGGACGTCGCCCGGCTGGTGGTGGGGATGATGCGGCGGGCCAGCGCGGTCGCCCCTGATGAGATTTACCACGACGGGCTGAGCGAACTCTTCCAGGAGCCGGAATTCCAGGAGGGCCCCCATGCCCAGGGGGTGCTGCGGGTCATTGAGGAGCGGAGTTTCCTGGAGGCGATTCTGGCCCACGCGCTGGGCTCCACCGTCGGCAGTGTACGGGTGATGATCGGGGGCGAAGGCCGCTTTGACGAACTGCGGGCCTGCAGCCTCATCCTCAGCCGCTACGGCGTGGCTGGGCTGGCGACGGGCGCGCTGGGCGTGCTGGGCCCCACCCGCATGGGCTACGGGCGGGCCATTTCCGCCGTCCGCTTTGTCGCCGGCGTCCTCTCCGAACTGGTCTACGACGTCTTCGTCGTCCGCACCGAATCCGCCCTGCCCTATAGCATGGAATACGAAGCACGCGATACGGAATCCGAAACACGCACCACGGAGTAGGAGGTCAGCATGGCGGCCGAACGGCAAGAGTCGGTACCTGCAGAGGCAACCCCTCAAACCGGGATGACCGCCGAAGAGCCGAAACCGGAGACACGGGAGGTTGAACTGGAGCAACTTCGCCGGGAACTGGAGGCGGCCCGGGCCCAGGCGGCGGAGTACCTGGACGGCTGGCAGCGCACCCAGGCGGAATTCGCCAACTACCGCAAGCGACAGGAGGCGGAGTTTCTGGAACGGGTCCGCCTGAATAACGCCGTCCTCATCGCCCGCATCCTGCCCGTCCTGGACGACCTGGAGCGGGCCGTTCAGACCCTCCCGCCGGGCCTGCAAAGCCTCACCTGGGTGGAGGGCGTCTTTCTTATCAAGCGAAAACTGGAGGTCATCCTGGAGGCGGAGGGGCTGAAGCCGATAGAGACGGCGGGTAAGTTCTTTGACCCCCTCTATCACGAGGCGGTGACCTACGAAGATGCCCCCGGCTATCAGGAGGGACAGATTATCGGCGAGGTGCAGAGGGGATATATGCTGGGCGAACGGGTCATTCGGCCCGCACTGGTGCGGGTGGCCCGTTCCAGCCAGCCCCCGGATTCTTCCCGGCAGGAGTCCGTATGAGCAAGATTATCGGCATTGACCTGGGCACCACCAACTCCGTCTGCGCAGTGATGATGAACGGGGAGCCGGTCATCATCCCCAGCGCGGAGGGGGAGCGGCTCTTCCCGTCCGTCGTCGCCGTCAACCCAAAGACGGGGGAGCGGCTGGTGGGACAGGTCGCCAAACGGCAGGCCATCGTCAACCCGGAGAACACCATCTTCTCCATCAAGCGCTTCATGGGGCGGAAATACGACGACCCCGAGGTCCAGCGGGCCCTTCAGGTCGTCCCCTATCGGGTGACCCCCGCCCCCAACGGCGACGTCCGGGTCTGGATGAACGGGCAGGAGTACGCCCCGCCGGAGATTTCGGCGATGATCCTGGCCAAAATCAAAGCGGACGCGGAAGCCTACTTGGGCGAACCGGTCACCCAGGCCGTCATCACGGTCCCGGCCTACTTCAACGACAGCCAGCGGCAGGCGACGCGGGACGCCGGAAAGATTGCCGGACTGGAGGTCCTGCGCATCATCAACGAGCCGACGGCCTCCGCGCTGGCCTACGGGCTGGGTGAGCAGAAGGACGAACTCATCGCCGTCTACGACCTGGGCGGGGGCACCTTTGACATCTCCATCCTGGATGTCGGCGAGGGGGTCTTTGAGGTCCGCTCCACCAGTGGCGATACCTTTCTGGGCGGCGATGACTTTGACCGGCGCATTATAGATTACGTCGCTGACCAGTTTTTCCAGAAACACGGCATAGACCTGCGCCGGGACCGGCAGGCGCTCCAGCGGCTGAAGGAGGCGGCAGAGAAAGCCAAGATAGAACTCTCGTCGGTCCTGGAGGCGGAGATCAACCTCCCCTTCATTGCGGCCGACGCCTCCGGTCCCAAACACCTCCAGGTGCACCTGACGCGGGCGAAACTGGAGGCGTTGACGGAGGACCTCATCCTGCGGACGCTGGAGCCGTGCCGTCAGGCCCTGGCGGACGCGCGCCTGAAACCCTCGGACGTCGGGCAGGTCATCCTGGTGGGTGGGCAGACCCGGATGCCGGCCATCCAGCGCGTCGTCGCCGAATTCTTCGGGCGGGAGCCTCACCGGGGCGTCCATCCGGACGAGGTGGTGGCCCTGGGCGCGGCCATCCAGGCCGGCGTCCTGGGCGGAGAGGTGAAGGACATCCTCCTGCTGGACGTCACCCCCCTCACACTGAGCATTGAGACCCTGGGGGGCGTGGCGACGCCGCTCATTGAGCGGAACACCACCATCCCGGTCCGGCGCACCCAGATTTTCTCCACCGCCACCGACAACCAGACCCAGGTCCAGATTCACGTCGTCCAGGGGGAGCGCCCCATGGCCGCCGACAACAAGAGTCTGGCCTACTTTATCCTGGACGGGATTCCGCCGGCCCCGCGCGGCGTCCCCCAGATTGAGGTCACTTTTGATATTAACGCCGACGGCATCCTCCACGTCTCGGCGCGGGACCGGGCGACGGGCCGGGAGCAGGGCATACAGGTGGTCCCTTCCAGCGGTCTGAGCGACGACGAGGTGAAGCGAATGGTGCGGGACGCGGAGGCCCATCGGGAGGAGGACCAGCGGAAGAAGGAGTGGGCGGAAGTCCGCAACGCCGCCGACGGCCTGATCTATTCGGCCGGAAAGTTGTTGCGGGAGATGGGGGACCTGCTGGACGGCGCGGCCCGCCGTCGGATTGAAGAGAAAATCCAGTCCCTGCAGGAGACTTTGTCAACGGGCGACATCGCCCGGGTCCGCCGGGCGATGGCCGAACTCTACCGGGCAATGGAAGAGGCGGGCGCTGTCGGCGCAGGCGCGCCGGACACCTCCTCCGAGATGCCTGGATAAACGGAACATCCGCGTCCATCCGCGTTCATCCGCGTCCCCAAAGAAAAAGCGGACGCCGATTTACGCAGATGAACGCAGATAAAGTAAAAAAAACAAAGAAAAACCGCGCCCATCCGCGTCCTGCTATGAAACGAGACTACTACGAAGTTCTGGGCGTCAGCCGGAATGCCACACCGGACGAGATCAAGCGGGCCTACCGACAACTGGCCCGCAAATATCATCCGGACGTCTCTACCGAGCCGGACGCCGAGACCCGCTTCAAGGAGATCAACGAGGCCTACCAGGTCCTCTCAGACCCGGATAAGCGGGCCGCGTACGACCGTTTCGGCCACGCCGGACCGCCCGGGGTCGGCTTTGACTTCGGCTTCCGTGACCCCTTTGAGATTTTTGAGGAGGTCTTCGGCGTAGACTTCGGCTTCCGGACCGGCCGTCGGCGGGGCCCGCGTCGGGGGGCAGACCTCCGCTACGACCTGCGGTTGCGGTTTGAGGAAGCCGTCTTCGGGTGCCGGAAGGAGATAGAGGTAACCCGCCTGGAGAACTGTCCGGAATGCCGGGGGAGCGGTGCCGCGCCGGGGACGACCCCCCTCCGCTGCCACACGTGCGGCGGCACCGGCCAGATGCGACAGGTCCAGCGCACCATCTTTGGCTCTTTTGTCAACGTGACCACCTGCCCGGTCTGCGGCGGGACAGGGGAGGTCGTCGCCACCCCATGCCCGCGCTGCGGTGGTCAGGGCAGGGCGCACATCACCAGAAAATTGACAGTCAACATCCCCGCCGGAGTGGATACGGGCACCCAGATTCGCCTGGCAGGAGAAGGAGAAGCAGGGGAACGGGGCGGGCCGCCGGGCAACCTCTATGTCGTCCTGGAAGTGGAGCCGCACCCCTATTTCCGCCGCCAGGGCGATGACCTGCTGGTGGAACTGGGCATCAACGTCGCCCAGGCCGCGCTGGGGGCGCGGGTCACCATCCCCACGCTGGAGGGGGAGGAGCAGATAGATATTCCCCCCGGCACCCAGACCGGCGCCATCTTCCGCCTGCGCGGACGGGGGGTCCCCCACCTGCGGCGGGAGGGCCGGGGCGACCTGCTGATCCTGACGCGGGTGGAGGTGCCGACGAAACTGACCCGGGAGCAGCGGGAACTCTTCCAGAAACTGGCGGAGACGCTGGGCGGCGAGTCGGTCGTGGAAATTCGCCAGCCGACCTTCCTGGAGCGGTTGCGGGAGGCGCTGGGCCTGTAAGTTTGTAGTAAGCCCCGGAGCGGAGTGGCGTCCAGCGGAGCGGGATATGAAACGAAAGGGGCAGGTCATCATCGGGGTGGTCATCAGCGCGGCGGCGCTGGTGCTGGCACTGGTCGGCATTGACCTCCGGCGCGTGGCGGAGACGCTGGCCCGGTCGGACTACCGCTACCTGATTCCGGGGGCGGCGGCGATCCTGGCCTACCTGCTGGCGCGCGCGGTCCGCTGGCGGGTGCTCCTGGGGCCGGGCGTCAGCCTGACCCGCTGTTTCTGGGTGACCAACATCGGCTACCTGGTGAGCAACATCCTCCCCTTCCGCCTGGGCGACCCGGCCCGCGCGGTCGTCATCGGACGGGGTGGGGAGGTCTCCGTCGCGGCGGCGCTCTCCACCGTTGTGGTGGAACGGGTGCTGGATATGCTAACCGTCGTGGCCATGCTGGGCGGTGTCGCCCCCTTCGTGGCCGGGTCGGGGGAGGCCGTCAGCGCGGGGGCCGTCGCCGGGGCTGCGGCGATGGCAGCGGCGGCGGTGCTTCTCCTGATGGCCTTTCGCCCCCAGTGGGGCCGGCAGGCAGTCCGGTGGGTCCTGGCGCGGATTCCCCGTCTGAATGCCGAACGCTGGGCGCGGGTCTTTGATGGCCTTTTTGACGGCCTGGCCCCCTTGCGCTCTGGTCGGCTGGGCCTGGCCCTTCTCCTCTGGTCGGCCATCGCCTGGGCGTTCGTCGTCCTCACCTACCGGGCCCTCCTGCGGGCCTTCATCCCCCGTCCCCCGCTTCTGGCCGCCCCCTTCCTGGTCTGTGTCCTGGGGCTGGGGATGGCGATTCCCTCCTCGCCCAGCGCGGTGGGCGTTTTCCACGCCATCGCCCGCTACGGGCTGACCATTCCCTTCAGCGTACCGGCGGAGGAGGCCGTCACCGCCGCCTTCGCCATCCACGCTTTCCAGTACATCCTGGTCGCCGTCCTGGGCCTCATTGGCCTGGCGCGGGAAAGTTTGAGCCTGGGCGCTATTGCCCGCTCGGCAGAGCACCTGACCGTTCCCGACCACAACCACGAATCACGAATCACGAATCACGAATCATGCGATACCTCATCACC
The DNA here is from genome assembly GCA_034435875.1 of Anaerolineae bacterium. GTDB lineage: Bacteria > Chloroflexota > Anaerolineae > B4-G1 > DUEL01 > SpSt-77. Next base: position 2,174 of record DAOTWL010000306.1, on the reverse strand, counting down.
GGCGGCGCCGGATTCATCGGCATCAACTATGCCCATCGGCTCCTGACGCGGGGCGAGGAGGTCGTCATCTACGATAACCTCTCCCGCCCGGGCACGGAGAAGAACCTGGAATGGTTGCGGGCCCAGCACGGCGAATGCGCGTTCCGGATGATGACGGCCGACGTGCGGGACTTTGAGACCCTGCGCCGGGCCGTCCGGGAAGCCGACGTCATCGTCCATCTGGCTGCGCAGGTGGCCGTCACCACCTCGGTGGCGGACCCCCGCACCGACTTTGAGGTCAACGCGCTGGGCACCTTCAACGTCCTGGAGGCCGCCCGCCTCTCCGGCCGCAACCCCATCGTCCTCTACGCCTCCACCAACAAAGTCTACGGCGGGATGGAGGACGCGGCCATTGTAGAGGAGCCGACCGGGTACCGTTACCGGGACCTCCCCTGGGGGGTACCGGAGACCCGGCCGCTGGACTTCCACTCGCCCTACGGCTGCTCAAAGGGTGCGGGCGACCAGTACGTTCGGGATTACTTCCGCATCTACGGCCTGCCGACCGTCGTCTTCCGCCAGTCCTGCATCTACGGCCCCCACCAGCAGGGGATGGAGGACCAGGGATGGGTGGCCTGGTTCGTCATCGCGGCGGTCACCGGTCGGCCCATCACCATTTATGGAGACGGCAAGCAGGTACGGGACGTGCTCTTCGTAGACGACCTGCTGGACGTTTACGACGCGGCGGTGGCCCGGATAGATGCCGCCGCCGGGCAGGTCTACAACATTGGCGGGGGGCCGCAGAACACCCTGGCCGTCTGGGCGGAGTTCGGCCCGACCCTGGAGCGACTCCTGGGGTGCCCCATTCCCGTTTCCTATGGGGACTGGCGCCCGGGCGACCAGCGGGTCTATATCTCCGACATCCGCAAGGCCGGGCAGGAACTGGGCTGGGTGCCCCGGGTCGGGGTGGAAGAGGGCATCCGGCGGCTCTACGAGTGGGTGGTGAAGGAATACGGAATACGGAGTACGTAGTACGTATTCCGTACTCCGGGTTCCGTGTTCCGTTTGCGCGTCCGGCGCGATGGACATCTATGCTCTCCTGTGGTTTGCGGCGGCGCTGGTGGCGCTGCTCCGGCTGGAACGGTGGATTCACCAGCATCTGCAGGGAGTGGCCCTGCTGACGGTGGGCGACCGGGAGGTGGCCGTCTGGCTCTACGCGCTGCCCCTGTTGCCAGGGGTCATCCTCCACGAACTGAGCCACGCGCTGGCGGCCTATCTGTTAGGCGCACGGGTGGGGCGGGTCTCCGTCCTCCCGGTCCGCCAGGGGGACCGCATCCAGTTGGGCTTCGTGCCGGTGGAGCAGACGGGGCCGCTGCGCACGGCTCTCATCGGCCTGGCGCCGCTCCTGGCCGGCTGTCTGGCGCTGGTCCTCATCGGCCACCTGGGGCTGGGACTGGGGCCGGTGGGGGCGGCGCTGGCCGGGGCCGATTGGCGCGGCGCCTGGGAGAGGTTGCTCCGCACCCTGGGCGCCCGTGATGCGGCCGTCTGGGTCTACCTGGCCTTTGCCGTCAGCAACACCATGCTCCCCAGCCGCTCCGACATGCGGGCCTGGCCTGTCCTGGCCCTCTTTTTCGCCCTGGTGGTCGGGCTGGTACTGTTGCTGGACCTGGGCCCGACGCTGGCCGTCCCCCTCTCCGCGACCCTCCGCTGGCTGGCTGTCGCCTGCACCCTCACGGCGCTGGTGGATCTCCCCTTTGTCCTTCTCATTTTCCTCCTGGAATGGGCTCTCAGCCGCCTGAAGGGAGTGCGGGTGGAGTACCGGTAGTGCCGGGCCCACTTGCGCTTTTTCGGATTCCTGGTATAATCTTGCAAGCATTTAAATACTTGCATAGAAACATATTCCGATGCATATCACCTCCAACCTCCAGCAGGAAATTGTCCTCCTGCACGCCCAGATATGTCAGGGGCTGGCGGACCCCAAGCGGATTCTGCTCCTCTATGCCCTCGCCGAAGGCCCCCGCCGGGTGACAGACCTGGCGGAGGCCCTGGGATTGCCTCAACCGACCGTCTCCCACCACCTGAAGATTCTGCGCGAGCGCGGTCTGGTCACCGCCGAGCAGGAAGGGACGGCGGTCTATTATGCCCTGGCCGACGGGCGGGTCATCCAGGCGCTGGACCTGCTGCGGGATGTGTTGCGG
>DAOTWL010000305.1:0-6259 GCA_034435875.1 Anaerolineae bacterium | reverse complement strand
GCGGGAAGCAGATAGCCGAATCTAACCCTTCAGTTAACGCTCATGGGGGCTGGGGGAGGGGTGAGGGTTTCCGCCCACCGAGAGGCGAGAGGAGAGAGCAGAGGGTGGGATGAGAGCACAGAACCCCTGGTAGGTAGTTACCCCCGAAGGGGACTTCGCGACTGAGCCCGGCGGTTTACTGCCGGGCAAACTTGACAGAGCGCCAAAACAGGCTATAATTGGCATCATCAGGGAAAAGAGGAAAGAGGATGTCCCCCCATCCTGCATCTGACCATTCCATCACCCGGGCACCCGCCGATGCGCGCGCCCTGGTCGCAGAGTTGAGCCGCTGGATGACCGCGCGCCCGGAACTGAGGGAAATCGCCGCGCCGTATCTGGCTCTCCTTTCCGCCCAGGCCCCCGCAGAAGATGCCTTCTCCCCGCCCTCGCTCCCCGAAGCGGAGGTCCGGGCCCGCCTGGGCCGGGGCGTCCCCGCGCTGGCCCCCGAGGACTTCCGGGCCGACCCCCAGGCCCTCCGGCAGTTGTGGGATGAGATCTGTGCCATTGCATCCCGTCACTTCCCCGACCTGACCCCCGCGCTGGAACCCATCCGTCGCTGGCCCGCTGGCCGAGAAGACGGTCTCCTTTCTGCCGCCACCTACTACCTGCGGGGTGAGGCTGACCTTCTGGCAAAAGAGGCCGGGCTGGATGATTCTCTCTTCCAGTTCGTACTGAACAACACCCTCCACCCCTTCCTGCGCCGCTACGCTGCAATGGTGGCCCCTCTGGTTAACACCGATGCCTGGTATCGCCCCTACTGCCCGGTCTGCGGCGGGGAGCCGGATTTCGCCGCCCTGGCCAAACCCCACGGCGCCCGCCGCCTCCTCTGCTCCCGCTGCGACTTTGAGTGGCCCTATCGCCGCACCTCCTGTCCCTTCTGCGGCAACGATACCCCTGAACAGTACCAGTATGTTCCCTCGGAGGACGGCATTTACCGCCTCTACCTCTGCGACCGTTGCCGCCGTTACCTGAAGGTGATAGACCTGCGGGAACTGGTGGAGGAGCCGTTGCTTCCGGTGGAGCGGATTCTCACCCTGCCGATGGACCTGGCGGCCCGGCAGGAAGGGTACGGAGTACGCAATACGCAACACGCAATACGTAAAACGTGAGGCGTAAATGGGAGGGGCTTCTCTTTCAGACAGACTGGCCGACCTGGCCCGGCAGTACGGCTTGATCGCCATCTACAGTTTCGGAAGCCGGGCCGAGGAGGTGGCCGCGCAGGTGGCCGGTCGGGCCGCCGCGTCAGCCCATCCGGCCTCCGACGTGGACATCGGCGTCCTCCCGGCCCCCGGGCGGCATCTCACCGCCGCCGAGCGGGCCGACCTCACGGTGGCCCTGGAGGACCTGCTGGATGGGGCGCGGGTGGACCTGGTCATCCTGCCGGAAGCCCCGCCCTTTCTGGCACTGGACATCGTCCAGGGAGAACTCCTCTACACCACCGACCCGATCGCCGAGGCGGAGTATCAACTCTACGTCCTCCGTCGGGCGGCGGACCTGGCCCCCTTTGAGCGGGAGCGCCGCCGGATGATCCTGGCCGGAGAGGCATACTGATGGGCCCCTCTCTAATCCGGGCAAAAATCGTGGCCGACCGGATCGCGTGGGTGCGGAATATGCTGGCCGGTATCCGCTCCCTGCCTCGCGACTCCCTGGCCGATTTCACCGCCGACCCCCGCACTCCGGCGGCCGCCGAATCCTACCTCCGGCGCGGCCTGGAGGCGTTGCTGGACCTGGGCCGACATATCCTGGCCAGAGGGCTGGGCCGGGCCGCTACGGAATACCGGGATGTGGCACGGGGGCTGGAGGAAACGGGTGTGCTCCGTCCTCCTGAGTCCACCCTGCTATTTCGGATGGCCGGATACCGAAACCGACTGGTCCATTTCTACCACGAGGTCTCGGTGGAGGAATTGTATCAAATCTGCACCCACGGCCTGGCGGATATAGAACGGGTCCTGGAGGCCCTAGAACGCTGGCTCCGGGAACATCCCGAACGCCTGGACCAGGCCCTGTGAAACGGAATGCGCAGTACGCAATACGAGGAGGTGTCTATTGGAGAAACTACCTTTTCAGACCGGCAAGCCCCGACCGCTGATACTCTGATTGCTTGTAAGGAGGGTTTGGCTATGAAAATCACGCGCAGAGAATTCCTCAAGTTGACGGCAGCGGCCAGCGGGAGCCTGCTTCTCCCGGCCTCCTCGGCCCTGGCGACCACCGAGGGGCCGGTCTTCCCCCTTCACAAGAAAGTGAAGGAAGCGGTGACCATCTGCCCCTACTGCTCCTGCGGCTGCGGCCTCATCATCGCCACCGGGCCGGACGGCCATGTCATCAACTCCGAGGGCGACCCCGATAATATCACCAACCGGGGCGCCCTGGACCCCAAGTCCATCGCCGTCCGGCAACTCTCCCAGAGCCCCCTCCGCCTCAAGAAGCCCCTCTACCGGGCCCCCGGCGCCAGCGAGTGGCAGGAGGTGGAGTGGGATTGGGCCATCACCGAGGTCGCCAAACGGATCAAGGCCACCCGGGACGCCACCTTTGAGCGCACCGCCACTGTCGGCGATCAGACCGTTACCGTCAACCGCACCCAGGCCATTGCCTTCCTGGGCGGCGCGGCCAACAACAGCGAAGAGTGCTACCTGGCGACCAAACTCTGCCGCGCCCTGGGCATCGTCTATATAGAACACCAGGCCCGGATATGACACTCCGCAACGGTGGCCGGTCTCGGCCCCACATACGGTCGCGGAGCGATGACCAACCACTGGGTGGACCTCAAGAACGCCGACTACATTCTCATCATCGGCTCCAACTGTGCAGAAAACCACCCAGCCTCTATGACCTGGATCCACGAGGCCCAGAACAAGCGGGGTGCCAAACTGATCGTGGTGGATCCCCGCTTCACCCGCAGCGCCTCTCAGGCCGACATCTTCGCCCAGATTCGCCCAGGGACCGACATCCCCTTCTTCGGCGGGATGATCAAGTACATCCTGGATAACGAACTCTACCACAAGGACTACGTCGTCCACTACACCAACGCCGCCACTCTCATCAATCCCGACTACAAGGGCCCGGACGAACTGGACGGCCTCTTCTCCGGCTACGACCCGGAGAAACGGCGCTACGACCGCTCCACCTGGTCCTACCAGACCGATAAGGACGGGAAGCCCCTGCGGGACGAGACGCTCCAGGACCCCCACTGCGTCTTCCAGATTATGAAGCGCCACTACGCCCGCTACGACCTGGATACCGTCTCCGGCGTGACGGGCATCCCGAAGGACCTGCTGGAGAAAATCTACCGGACCTACGCCGAATCGGGCCAGCCGGGGAAGGCCGGCACCATCCTCTACGCGATGGGCCAGACCCAGCACACGGTCGGCTCCCAGAATGTGCGCGCCCTGGCCATCGTCCAGTTGCTCCTGGGCAACATCGGCATCCCCGGCGGCGGCGTCAATGCCCTGCGCGGTGAGTCCAACGTCCAGGGCTCTACCGACATGGGCCTCCTGGCCCACAACCTGCCCGGCTATCTGCCCATCCCTACGCTGGCGGATACGGACCTCAAGACCTACATTGAGAACAAGACCAAACCGGGCGGGCCCTGGTCGGGCGGGTACTGGACCAACGGCCCCAAGTTCATCACCAGCCTCCTGAAGGCCTGGTGGGGCCCCTACGCCGTCCAGCGCACCGACTTCGCTTACCAGTACCTGCCCAAGGTGGATAGCCCCGCCAACCACTACTGGATCGCCCTCTTTGAGGCGATGTACGCCGGGAAGATCAAGGGCCTCTGGATTATGGGCCAGAACCCGGCCGTCGGCGGCCCCAACGCCCGCTTCGAGCGGGAGGCGCTGAAGAGACTGGAGTGGATGGTGGTCCAGGAAATCTTTGATACCGAGACCTCCTCCTTCTGGCGCGCGCCGGGCGAGGACCCCTCCCAGATTCAGACCGAAGTCTTCCTGCTCCCGGCCGCCGACGCGATGGAGAAGGCCGGCAGCATCGTCACCAGCGGGCGCCTCATCCAGTGGCGGGAGAAGGTCGCCGAGGCCCCGGGCGAGGCGAAGCCCGACCACCAGATCATCAACCTCATCGCGCTCAAACTCAAGGAACTGTATGCCGCCGATCCCGGCCCCTTCCCCCAGCCCATCCTGCACCTGGTCTGGGACTACGGGCAGGAACTGGACATTGAGAAGGTGGCGCGGGAGATCAATGGCTACGCGGTGAAGGACGTGAAGGACGCGCAGGGGAACGTCCTGGCGAAAAAGGACGCCACCCTGACCACCTTCGCCCACCTGCAGGCCGACGGCTCCACCGCCTGCGGCGCCTGGATCTACACCGGCTACTTCTCCCTCCAGCCCGACGGGTTCGGCAACATGCTCCCGGCGGCGAAGCGGCGCAACTCCGTCTACGACCCCGGCGGCTGGGGCAACTACCCCTATTGGGGCTGGGCCTGGCCGGCCAACCGCCGCATCGTCTACAACCGCTGCTCCGCCGACCCCGACGGCAAGCCCTGGTCGGAGGACCGCAAGTACATCTGGTGGGACGAGGCCCAGAAGAAGTGGGTGGGCTACGACGTGCCCGACTTCCCCGTCACAAAGGCCCCTACGGATCCCGGCGGGAAGGACCCCTTCATCATGCGCACCGACGGCAAGGGCGGCCTCTTCGCTGCGATGAACGAAGGGCCGCTGCCGGAGCACTATGAGCCGGTGGAATCGCCGGTAAAGAACGTCTTCTCCAGCCAGCAGATCAACCCGGTGATCAAGGTCTGGAAGACCGATGAGGGGAAGGACATCGGCGACAACTACGGGACGCCGGATAAATTCCCCATCATCGCCACCACCTACCGGGTCGTGGAGCACTGGCAGGCCGGTGGGATGTCCCGCTGGCTGGACTGGCTGGTGGAGACACAGCCAGAGATGTTCGTGGAGATGAGCCAGGAACTGGCCGCCGAAAAGGGTATCAAGAGCGGCGATAAAGTGAAGGTCCGGTCGGCCCGGGGGGAGATTGAGGCGGTCGCCATCGTCACCGCCCGCATCAAGCCCCTCCAGGTCAACGGCAAGACCCTCCACGTGGTGGGGATGCCCTGGCACTGGGGCTGGAAGGGGTTGACCTACGATGTGGGGGTTACGGATATGGTCCAGAGCACGGCCAACTTCCTGACCCCCCACGTGGGCGATGGCAACACGCAGATTCCCGAGTACAAGGCCTTCCTGGTGGATGTGGAAAAGGCATAGGGGGTGGAACATGGCAAGACTGGCAATGCTGATAGATGAATCTCAGTGCACCGCCTGTCGCGGTTGCCAGGTCGCCTGCAAGCAGTGGAACGACCGGGAGGGGTGGCTCTACTCCCGCACCCGCAACCGTGGCTCCTACGAGAACCCGCCGGACCTCTCCCCTCAGACCTGGACCCGCATCCGCTTCACCGAGTACGAGGGGCCGGAGGGGTTCCGCTGGCTGTTCCTGAAGGAAGGGTGCATGCACTGTGGCGACCCGGCATGTGTGGCCGTCTGCCCCACGGGAGCGCTGAAGCAGCAGCCCAACGGCCTGGTCACCTTTGAGGAGGAACTCTGCAACGGCTGCGGCTACTGCTCCCAGTTCTGCCCCTTCCACATCCCCCGGCTGGAGGCCGACCCGGTCACCGGGAAGGGGAAGTCCTCCAAGTGCACCTTCTGCCAGGACCGGGTGACCAACGGCCTGCTGCCGGCCTGTGTCAAGACCTGCCCGGCAAAGGCGCTGGACTTCGGCGACCGGGATGAGATGATCGCCAAGGGGCAGGAGCGGGTGAAGGCCCTGAAGGCGCGCGGGTACACCCAGGCCAATCTCTACGGCGTGGACCAGGTGGGTGGTCTGGGACGGATTTACGTCCTGATCGCTCCGCCGGAGGCCTATGGTCTGCCTGCCAATCCGCAGTACCCGGCGCTGGCGAACATCTGGCAGAAGATTCTCCAGCCGCTGGGCAACGTGGCCTTCGGCGCCACCCTCCTGGGCATCCTGGGCGCCTTCCTGTTCGTCCGCCGTAAGATTCGCATGGAGGAGGTAAAATGACCGTCCAACTGAAAGGCAGAGCGGAAGCGATCACCATCCAGTGGATTCCCAAGTACACCCTGCTGGAACGATTGGGCCACTGGGTCCATACCGCCACCTTCGTCCCCCTGGCCATCACCGGGATGATCCTCTACTTCCCCTTCCTGCAGCCGCTGGCGCAGGGGGAGGCAGGCATCTTCTTCCGGCTGGTCCA
>DAOTWL010000304.1:0-12573 GCA_034435875.1 Anaerolineae bacterium | reverse complement strand
GCCCCCCACCCTCGGGCCCTCCCCCAAGCGCAGCGCTGGGGGAGGGAGGATAAAGGGTGGCAAATGTTAGCACATTGGGCTGTTAGCCTGCGATACAGCCCTGGCGGCCTGTGCTACGGCGAGTTCAGAATCCGCCATACCGCCGCGCAGACATCCTGCAGCGGGATACCCCGCTCCCGGGCGATGCGGGCGCAGTCCTCATACTCTGGTGACGTGGCGACTTTCCGCCCGTCCAGCCACTTCTCCTTGACCCGCACCGTCCCCCACTCCGTCTCCACCGACCCCTGCCGCCGTTCGGCCACGACTCGCTCCACAGGTCGCCGCCGCACGCCCAGCGTCGGCGTCTCCCGCAGGATGACGGCCGCCAGCCCGTCCACCTGCTCGGGTCGGGCTAGAGCGGAGAGCACCACCCCGGGGCGGTTCTTCTTCATCTGGACCGGGGTAAACCAGACATCCAGCGCGCCGGCCGCGAAGAGGCGCTCCATCGCGTAGCCCAGGATCTCACCAGTGGCGTTGTCCAGGTTGCACTCAAGCAGATAGACGGTCTCCTGAGCGAGGGTCTCCTCCGCATCCCCCAGCCAGGCCCGCACTGCGTTGGGCCAGGGGAACTCCTTCTCGCCGAAGCCGTAGCCGACGGCCCACACCCGCATGGGCGGCTGGCGGAAGGTCGCCAGTTCCGCCAGAAGCGCGGCAGCGGTAGGGGTGAGGATTTCCGTCTGCGCGGGGTGAGGGCGGGTGGGCGCGCCCACTTCCGCCAGCAGCGCGGCCGTCGCCGGGGCTGGCACCGGCAGGAGACCGTGCTCCGTCTTGATGAACCCGCTTCCCAGCGGCACCGGGGACGCGTAAACCCGCTCCACGCCCAGATGTTCCAGCCCCACGATAAACCCCACCACGTCCACCAGCGTATCCACCGCGCCGATCTCGTGGAAGTGGACTTCTTCTATGGGCACATTGTGGACGCGCGCCTCGGCCCGGGCCAGCCGCTCCAGGACCGCCAGGCTCCGGGCCCGTACCGTCGGGATGAGCGCGCTCCCCTCCAGCAGACACCGGACGTCGGGCAGGTGGCGCGCGGGGTAGGCCCCAGCCAGGTCGCGGACCCGCAGGCGGGTGCCAGAGACGCCGCCGCGCACCTGTCGCTCCGCCTCCAGTTCGTAGCCGGAGAGGTCCATTTTCCCCAGTTCGGCCCGCAGGGCCTCCAGGGGTAGCCCCAGGTCAACGAGCGCCCCCAGGAGCATGTCCCCGGCGGCACCGGAGAAGAGGTCAAGGTAGAGGATGGTGGGCATAGGCGTGAAACGGGAAGCGTGAAACGGGAAGCGTGGTTAGCGACTGGTTGCGCGGGCCATTGCGGCCCGGTTGGCGATGAGGGCGGCGACGGCACCGGCGCCGACGCCGTTATCGATGTTCACCACCGCCAGGCCCGGCGCACAGGTCTGGAGCATGGAGTAAAGGGCCGCCACACCGCCCCCGCCCAGGCCGTACCCCACCGATGTCGGCAGACCGATGACTGGGACGTCGGCCAGTCCCGCCACCACCGAAGGGAGCGCGCCGTCCATTCCGGCAGCGACGATGAGCACGTCCACCCGTACTTCATCCAGCAGTACCCGCAGCGGCTCTGCCAGCCGGTGGATGCCGGCGACGCCCACATCGTAGGCGGTCCAGACCTGGCAGCCCATTTCCCGGCAGACCAGCGCGGCCTCCTCAGCCACCGGGATGTCGGACGTACCGGCGGTGATGATGCCCACACGCCCACCGGTCTGCGGGGGTCGGGTCCCCGGGCGGCGCAGGACGGCCGCGCGCGCCGGAGCGACCCACTCCATTTCGGCCTGACCCTCAAACTCCCGGCGCAGGCGCGCCGCCAGTTCCGGGCCCACCCGGCTGAGGATGGCCCGTCCCGTCCGCTCCAGAAAGGCGCGGGCAATCGCCACCGCCTCATCGGGGGATTTCCGGTCCGCCAGAATCACTTCGGGCACGCCCTTGCGTTGGGCGCGGTCAAAATCGGGTTGGGCGAAGGGGAGCATCACTCCGTATTCCGTACCGTGGATTCCGGGGGGTTGAGGCTTCCGGAGCGAAAGCCCTCCAGGTCCAGGGTCACGTACCGGTAGCCCAGTTCCCGCAGGTGACGGACAACCTCCCGGCGGGCCGACGGCGCGGCCAGACGGTGGATGTCCTCTTCTGGAACTTCCAGGCGGGCCAGGGGGAAATGGTCGCGCACCCGGACCTGGCACAGGCCCCCCTCCCGGCGCAGGACCTCCTCGGCGGCGTCCACCCGCGCCAGCGCCTCCGGCGTCAACGGGGTGCCGTAGGGAATCCGGGACGCCAGGCAGGCCATAGAGGGCAGGTCGGCCGTGGGCAGGCCCAACCGGCGGGAGAGTTCCCGGATTTCCGCCTTGGTCAGGCCCGCCTCCAGAAGCGGCGCGCGCACGCCCAGTTCCTCCGCCGCGCGCAGGCCGGGACGAAAGTCCGCCAGGTCATCGGCGTTCGCTCCGTGGACCAGCACGGATAGCCCCTCCGCGCGGGTAATTTCCAGCAGCCGCCCGAACATCGCCCGCTTGCAGTGATAGCAGCGGTCGGGTCGGTTGGCGGCGATTTCCGGGTCGTGCAGGGCCGGGAAGGGAACCTCTATGTGGCGCACACCCAGGGAACAGGCCAGGTCTGCGGCCCGCTCCCGCTCGGCCGTCGGGGTCAGTTCGGAGAGGACGGTGAGTGCCAGGACCCGCTCCGGCCCCAGCACGTCCCGGCAGAGGGCCAGGAGCAGGGTGCTATCGGCCCCGCCGGAGAAGGCCACGCCGACGCTTCCCAGGTCGGCGATGATCCGGCAAAGAACGGATAGCGACTCCGAGCGGGTTCCTCTCACGTTTTCTCTACAGGAAGCACGGGATGGTTCATCATCGGTGGCACTTTTTGCCCTTCCCCTGGCCCCTCCCCCTCTCCCGAACTTCGTTCGGGAGAGGGGGAGGGGGAGGTAGGAAGGGTTTTGCGGCGGCCGAAGGCCGCCGCAAAACCCCTTTCCCCTTCCCCGCATGCTTGCCTCCCGCACCTTTATGTTCTTGCGACTCTTTGCATCTCTCACGGTACCTGGATGAACAGGAACACCGGGTCCACCCGGTCGTTGACCGAAGAGATTTCCACGTCCTCGTGGATGAGGCCGGCCCAGCAGTACTGAGGGTTGCGTTTCCCCTCCACGCTCACAAAGCGAATCCCACCGGTCACCACCGCGCGGGTGAAGGGCGGAAGGTAGAGGTGACCCTCCTCGTCCTTCACCAGCACCCTCTCATCCCCCACCGCCCAGCGCCAGGGGTAGTTGATGAGCGCGTTCTCACAGTGGATGCCCACCCGGAAGACACCGGATTGGATGGTCTCCCCCAATGTGGCGTAGTTCTGGTCGCTCTCGTAGACGGTGCCCGGGGGCGGGCCGCTGGTGCGGATGGGAGTGGCGCTGTCGTTCTCCACCGTCAGCGTGAACCAGAGCGTCTCGCCCAGCGCGACGCTGCGGGCCGACCACTCCACTTCGGCGTTGAGGATGTAGGCCCGGGGCACCCCGCCGTTCTGGATGGTCAGCGTGGACGTGGCGACCGCCCGCTGGCCGATCGCGTCCTGCACCTCCGCCCAGACCGTGTAGGTGCCGTCGGGCGGGGGGTCGGCCCCCTGGTCCACCCCGGCGTCGTAGTCAAAGGTGTGCAGGCCCCGCTCGCCGGGGCGGGCAGGACTCCGCTCGTCCTCTCCCACCGGATACCGTACCCCGTCTTTTCCCACCAGGTACACCCGAAGCGACACATACGGCTTGGTCACGAAGACGTTCATCCGCGCCCGGTCGCTGATGCCGTCCCGGTTGGGGGTGAAGAGAGGCGGCGAGACGGTGAAGTTGCGCAGTTCCGGCAGCGCCGTGTCCGCTTCGGCGACCGTCAGGGTGCCGGTCACCCGTTCGGTGTGGCCCGTCTTCTCGGTCGCCTCCACCACCCAGGTGTAGACGCCGTCCTGCAGCACCCGGTGGGTGACGGTGAAGCCGTCAAAGGTCTCTCCGGGCAGTGTATAGCCGTCCACAACACCGGAGAAGTAGACGGAGTACGGCTCCCGCTCGCCCGTGGGGGCGCGGGGCTGGCGATCCCGGAAAACGTAGCGATTCCCCGCCAGGTCCAGGAAGTAAATGGAGAGGTCGGCGGCGCGGGCCAGGCGGTAGCGGATGACCAGAACGTCGTCCTGACCGTCGGCGTTGGGCGTGATGCGGTCTTTGGAGAAGGAGACTTCGGAGAGCAGCGGCTGCTCGCCGCACCCCGCCAGCAGAAGGGCAAGCACCAGAGCCCCGAAGACCGGGATCAGAAACCGGATGGTTGGGAGAATGCGTGTTCCTCTCATGGCGAGGAGGATTATAACACGGAAGTGGGCGAGTGCCAATTCACGAAGGGCGCGGACATCAGCCGGGCAGGACAGGAACCTGCTCTATCCGCGAGGGGGAATACAACCGGCAAAGCCGCTATTTGTGAAACCGCAATACTACCCGGCAAAGACAGCCTGACAGATTGGGCCCCCCTGAGCCGGGAGCGAGTTGCCATTTGCTTCCGGGCATTGTAAAATATATAGCGAGTCCGCTGCCCAAAAACCATCGGGCCGCCGAGACGCAGAGCCATCATCCATTACCAGAGCCCTGCGCTCCCGGTGTCTTCGTGGTCAGTTTCCGCAGGAAGTGCGATGGGGGTGATGGATAAGATGAAGGATGCAGGTTCCCGTAAAGTTACAGATAGAGCCCAGGTGCTGGCCGATATCGCCCTCCAGTTGAGCCGCATCAGCGACGCCCTGGCCGCCTGCGCAGAGGAGGAGCGTTCCCTGGACACGGAGAGCCTGAGGGCCACCCGGAAGACCCTGAAGGCCACTCAGAAGACGTTGACGGACCTCGCCTGGCAACTGGAAGAGGAATCTGTCGGCCAGGAGACGACCGACATAGCAGACGGGGAAACCGTCCGTCTCCGGCAGGCAGTGCTGGAAAACCTCTACCGGCGCGGGCCGGCCCTCTTCCCGGAACTGGCCGCCGCCACCCTTTCGCTGCCGGACGAAATCCGCCCGGTCCTCCAGGCGATGGAGCGGGAGGGGCTGGTGCAAATCCAGGCCCTGCGCGGGTGGGAAACGGTCTCCCTGACGGCGCGGGGACGAGAGGCCGTTCGTAACGCACAAGGCGGGACGGCGCTCCGATGACGGTGAGGGAGATCGCCGGCGCGCTGGGGCCCCTATCTGCTGGTCGTCGTCCTGGCCTGCCTCTGGGCCCTGACGGAGGTGGTCCAGGCCTTCCGGAGCGACATTCGCCGGGCGCTGCGGAGCGGTTGGAGCGGGCTGCTGATGGGCATCAACGGCGCCCTCGCCCTTCTGGTCTTCGCCCTGGCCCGGGTCGCCTTTCCCTCGGCCAATCCCTACCTCCTGGCCCTGGCGGCGGGGGTCGGGTGGCAGGCCCTCCTCCGCACCCGCATCAACCTCCTCCAGCCCCTCAACCCGGAGATGGGAGAGGCGGTCTCCCTCCCCCTGGCCGACCTCTACGGCCGCCTCCAGCGTTTCTGCTGGGAGCAGATCAACCAGGGCCTCCTCTCCGGCCGCATCCGCCTGCTGGAGAGAGCCCTCCATCTCCCCGTGGAGAAACTGGCGCATCAGGTCCGCCTCTTCGCCCATGCCTCCGCCCTCCACCCACCCGACCAGATAGAGGCCTACCTGGAAAAACTGCGCGGCCGGGGGCAGGAGGAGCAGGCGCTGGCCCTGGCCGCCTACCTGCTGAACCAGGGCGGCTACGATTTTCTGCAGGACCGGCTGAAGACGATGGAGAAATGAGATGCCCTCACTGGATACCCCCCACATCCGCTTCCTGCTCAGCAGCCCGCTGACGGCGGACCCGGGGGAGTCCCGTCGGGAACTGGAGCAGGCTCTGACCATCGCGGAGGGAGAGGGGTTTCCGGAAGCCGAGAGAGCCCCCATCTACTACTCGCTGGGGCTGACACTGTACTACCTGGACGAATACGATGCGGCGCTGGAATCCTACCGGGCCGCGCTGGGACTCTATCGGGCCGTCGGCGACCGCCTGGGGGAGGCCAACACCATCGCCGCCCTGAGCCGCCTGGCGCTCCGGCAGGGCCGGGACGACGAGGCCCGCGCGCTCCTTCAGCAGGCCGTCTCCCTCCATCAGGCCATCGGCGACCGCTACAGCGTCGCCGCCGACCTGGGCAACTTTGGCCTGGTCCTGCGGGACCTGGGCCGCATAGAGGAAGCCCGCCCCTACCTCCTCCAGGCGGCGGAAATCTTTGACGGGATCGGCCTCCCGCAACGGCGGAGCAGATGCGGCAGAGTAGCGCAAGATTACATCTTGCGCTACCCCCGGCGGTGGCCCAGATGGCCCCGCTGCTGCAGGCCGTCGTCGCCGGGGCGCGGGGGAGATGGCGGGAGGAGGCGGCCCGCCCCGTGCGGGAAGCGCTGGCCGCTATGGCCCAAACCCCGGATGGGGCCGCCCTGGCAGGGGCGCTGGAGCGGGTCCTGGCCGGGGAGCGGGACCCCCAGGCACGGACCCAGGGGCTGGATCCCATTGACCTCCAGGCCCTGATGCTGGTCCTGGCCGCGCTGGAAGTAGCGCAAGATTAAATCTTGCGCTACCAGGTTTCACTCTTCACGCTACGAGGTGCCCATGCCCACTATAGACGAACTCATCGCCCAACTCCATCAGATGCGCCAGCAGGCCCGGCTGGGCGGCGGGCAGGAGCGCATTGACCGCCAGCACGCCCAGGGGAAACTGACCGCCCGGGAACGGGTGGAGCGGCTCCTGGACCCCGGCTCCTTCCGGGAACTGGATATGTTCGTCACCCACCGCGCCGTGGGATTCGGCGTGGAGAAGCAGAAGTACCTGGGGGACTCCGTCGTCACCGGCTGGGGGACCATCAACGGCCGCCTGGTCTACGTCTTCTCCCAGGACTTCACCGTCTTCGGCGGCTCCCTCTCCGAAGTCCACGCCGAGAAGGTCTGCAAGATTATGGACCTGGCGATGAAGAACGGGGCGCCGGTGGTCGGCCTGAACGACTCCGGTGGCGCGCGCATCCAGGAGGGCGTCGTCTCCCTGGCCGGGTACGCCTACATCTTCCTGCGCAACGTCCTGGCCTCCGGCGTGGTCCCCCAGATTTCGGCCATTATGGGCCCCTGCGCGGGCGGCGCCGTCTATTCCCCCGCCATGACCGACTTCATCATCATGGTCAAGGATACCAGCCACATGTTCATCACCGGCCCGGATGTCATCAAGGCGGTGACGCGGGAGGAGGTAACCTTTGAGGAACTGGGCGGGGCGATGACCCACGCCACCAAAAGCGGCGTCGCCCACTTCGCCGCCGAGAACGAGGAGCACTGCTTTGACCTCATCCGCCGTCTCCTCTCCTACATCCCCCAGAACAACATGGAGGACCCGCCCTTTGTCCCCACCGGCGACCCCGAGGACCGGAAGGATGAGGAGTTAAAGACCATCATCCCCGAAAGCCCCACCCGTCCCTACGATGTGAAAGAGGTCATCCGACGGGTGGTGGATAACGGGGAGTTCCTGGAGGTCCACGAGCACTGGGCGCAGAACATCGTCGTCGGCTTTGCCCGACTGGGCGGCTTCTCCGTAGGCATTGTCGCCAACCAGCCGCTGGTCCTGGCCGGCGTCCTGGATATAGACGCCTCCCGCAAGGCGGCCCGCTTCGTCCAGTTCTGCGATTGCTTCAACATCCCCATCGTCACCTTCGTGG
Organism: Anaerolineae bacterium; assembly: GCA_034435875.1. Classification (GTDB taxonomy): domain Bacteria; phylum Chloroflexota; class Anaerolineae; order B4-G1; family DUEL01; genus SpSt-77. Next base: position 4,834 of record DAOTWL010000304.1, on the reverse strand, counting down.
ACGTGCCGGGATTCCTCCCCGGGGTGAACCAGGAGCACGGCGGCATCATCATCCACGGCTCCAAGTTGCTGTGGGCCTACTGCGAGGCGACGGTGCCCAAAGTGACGGTCATCCTGCGCAAGGCCTACGGCGGCGCCTACGACGTGATGAGTTCCAAGCACATCCGGGGCGACATCTCCTACGCCTGGCCGACGGCGGAGATCGCGGTCATGGGGCCGGAGGGGGCGGTGAACATCATCTTCCGCAAGGAGATCGCGGCGGCCGCCGACCCCGAGGCGGAGCGGGAGCGGCTGGTGCGGGAGTACCGGGAGCAGTTCGCCAACCCCTACATCGCCGCCGCGCGCGGCTACATAGACGACGTCATAGAGCCCCAGGAGACCCGCCCCCGGCTGATAGAGGCGCTGAAGATGTTGCGGAACAAGCGGGACGCCAACCCGCCAAAGAAACACGGGAACATTCCGCTGTAACGGAATACGTGAAACGTGAAACGTGAAACGTGAAACGTGAAACGTGAGACTTCTTCCCTCTGGCTGGTTGCCGACCACGTGCTCAACATCGCCCATCGGGGGGCCAGCGGTGTCGCGCCGCCCAACACCCTGGCCGCCTTCCGCCGCGCCGCCGACCTGGGCGCCGACGGCGTGGAACTGGACGTCCACCTCTGTGCCGACGGCGTCCCGGTGGTCATCCACGACTTCACCGTGGACGGGACGACCGACGGGACCGGGCGGGTGCGGGACCTGCCCCTGGCCACGCTCCGGGAACTGGACGCCGGTTCCCGCTTTGACCCCGCCTTCGCCGGGGAGCGCATCCCCACTCTGGAGGAAGTCTTCGCCGAGGTGGGGGGCCGTCTCCTGATCAACGTGGAACTGAAATCCATGCCCGGCAACGACTATCCGGGGCTGGAGGCGGCGGTGGCGGCGCTGATCCGGCGGCACGGCCTGACCGACCGGGTGCTGGTCTCTTCGTTCAACCCGTTTGCCCTGCAGCGGTTCCGGCGGGAGATGCCGGAGGTGCCGGTGGGCTTTCTCTACGAGACGGCGCCCCTTTCCCGCGCCGCGCGCCTGGCGGCGGCGCTGGTCCGCCTGCGGCCCCAGGCCCTCCACCCCTGGTGGGGCCTCATCACACCGGAGACCGTCCGGCGGGCCCACGCCCGGGGCCGGCGCGTCGTCGCCTGGACCGTGGACGACCCGGAGGCGATGGCGCGGCTGGTGGCGTGGGGGGTGGATGGCATCATCACCAACTATCCCAACCGGATGCCCGGGCGCTGACCTTTAGCACCTGACTGGACATTTTAGGAGATTTCGGGTATATTTGATGAGAGAACTGACGGGTGCATCCGGTAAACCCACTGCAAAATTGTGTCCTTGACCTTGCCCTCACCCCCTGTCCCCTCCCCTTTCTCGTTCGCCTTCGACGGCGGGCGAGGGGAGGGGTGAGGCCCTTCCTGGCCGCAGGACAAGGGGAGAGAAGAGATCAAGGGGAGTAAGGGGTAGCGCGGGCCGCCAGGCCTGTGGATGCAGGCGAACAGCCCGCGCTACAGAACTCCTGTTGCTGGGGCTTTCCCTCTGGACGGAGGTGACGACATGAACCGGTGGCACTTTCCGGTACGCTGGCTGGCAATCTCGCTTCTTCTGGCGCTGGCGGGAACGGCGGCCCTGCTCCTGGGCCTGCAACCCGAAACGGCGGCGGCCCCCCGCTCCGCTCCCCTCTCGCAATCCCCGGCGGGATTACAGATAAGCAAAGAGGGGCCGGATAAAGTCACCATCCTAGATACCATCACCTACACCATCCGCATCACCAACGCCTCCGGCCAGACCCTTCAGGACGTCGTCATCACCGACACCTACAGCAGCAAGATTTCCCCATCCGGAGCCCCCTACTATCTGGCCGAATACAACGGTAACTACACCGCGCAGGGCATCACCGTCCAGGGGTTCACGTGGACGGTGAACACAGTCCTCAGGCGGGGAGAAATCTACTGGTATCTGGGCACTCTGGCCCCCGGCGTGAACGGGACCATCGTGCTAACAATGGGAGTTCCCGACGGCCTTCAGCCAACACACAGGCTGGCGGGCACGGAGATGGGCCCCTCCGACCTGGAGAACTCCCTCATCATCACTACCAGCACCCCCGGTGTGGACGGTAGCCATGATATTGTGGTATCTTCCATTGTCGGCCCGGTGCTGAAATTGCAGAAATCGGCCCAGACCGAGACCGGTTTCCCCGACAAAGAACGGGTGGGCCGTCTGGTAACCTACACCATTCAGGTAGATAATGTCTCCACCACCGAACGGAAAGATTCCTGGCCCGCCACCAGGCTGAAAGTGTGGGAGATTCTCCCGGCCTATCTGGATTTCATCACCGCCACCGCCTCCATCCCCGGCGTCACCGTCTTCTACACCCCGACCGCCCGCACCATTACCTGGACCTTCCCGGCCGATTTCGTCCTCCATCCGGGGGAGACGACGTTCGTCACCTTCACCACCCGCATCACCCTGACCGCGCCGACCGACCAGAACATCCGGAACGAAAAAGACCGCTGCCAGGCCATCTCGGCCGAGATGGTCAAACCGGTCCGGTGCGCCAACGACGTTTCCATTCGGGTGTTGACCCCCCAGTACAAAACCGTAGAGACCGCCTCGCCGCCCACTCAGGTGGACCGGAGTTACCCCAACCGCCCGGTCACCTACACGGTCTACGTCTACAATCCCCTCCAGACGGAGTTGACCGGCGTGGTGGTCACCGACGCGATGTATTCCACCTTTTCTTTCCAGAACATGGTCAACGGCCCTCAACCGGCCGCCGTCCTCACCAACGTCGTCCGCTGGGAGAACCTGACCGTGCCCGCCAACGGGGTCATCAGTTTCACTTTCCGCGCCTGGATCGGTTCCCAGACCCCGGTGGAGAATAACTGCTACAACAAAGATTATCAGAACTCCATCACTATGACCGCTCCGGGCCTCCCAACTTACTTCACCAAAGAACACGGTAAGGTCACCATCGTCCCTCAAATCATCGTAGATAAAGCCAGGTCACCCGACCACCAGACACCCGGGGACCGGGTGGTATACACCATCACCTTGAGGAACGTCGGCGATACCACCGTTTCCGGCATCATCATCACCGACACCCTTCCGACCGCCTTCCGGTTTTCGGAGATGGCCTCGTCCCCGCCGGGGAGCCCCCAAATCCTGACCAATACCCCGAACGTCATCTGGTGGGGGCCGGCGGAGGGGATCCCTCAGATGGCGCCGGGCGCAACATTTGCCTTCTCCTTCTGGGCAACGGTGGATGGAAACCCGAACGAGAATCCCCCCAACCAGGTCTGGGGCTACAGCCCGGATACCTCCATCTGCAATCGTTCGGGAGCCAATGTGAGGGTGGATTCTCCCTTCCGGTACACCAAAACCGCCAACCCGGACGTCGTCGTCCAGGGGGAGAACTTCCAGTATGTAGTGCAGTTCTGGAACGTCTCCTCGGTGCGCGATTATCAGATAGACGCTTTCATAGACAACCTCCCTGCTGGCTTCTACTCCGGTGGGAGCAGCCAGGTTTCGCACATCATCACCCCTCCCTTCACCCTCGCACGGAACGGCAGTACGACCTGGACCCACATCTTCACCGTCTCCGTCATCGGAGACGGCACGGGCACCGCCTGGTGCGACGACCTCTTTGAGGAAGGCGAGCGGACCAAATGGCAGAATAAGAATACGTTTGGCATTCATACGACGGATCCGAACGCTCAGTGGTGGAATTCCGAAAAAGCCGGACCGGTTTACGTTTACCCGCACGTTTCCCTCGTGCCGGTGGCGAACCCCAACCCGGTGGGGCTGGGCGGCCTGTTCACGGTCACCCTCTACCTGACCAACCACATCCGCAGCCCCGCGATGCCGGTGACCCTGACGACCGTAAACTACCAGTTACCGGCGGGCTTCCAGGCTCTCCCCGGAGAAGGCCCAACCCCGCCGGACGAGTGCGCCAATCAGATTTGCGTCTGGCGCAATCGGGTGCTCCCGGCATCCGGAAACCTGACCCTCCACCTGCGCGCGCGGGCGCCGTTCACTTTAACCAGCTTCACCACTTACGCCCAGGCCTATCCGGAGAATATGAGTTTGTGCGTCCCGAAGGGAAAACGGGTCATCCAGGTGGTTCGGGGCGTGGAACTGAAGAAGACCCCCAGTGTCAAGCAGATCGGTCCGCTGGGTATCCTGGAATACACCCTGGAAGCCACCAACCTGACCGGCGGGCCGGCCTACAACGTGCGCATCACCGACACTTTTGAAGGGGGATTCCAGTACGTGGAGACGACCAGTGGACGCCAGCCGGTGAGTACCTCACCCCTGGTGTGGGAGATTCCCTATCTGGGGCCTACCGGCAGTGAGGCCAACAAAGAGACCATCCGCTTTCGGGCCCGCTCGGGGATACTGGTCGGATACTGGTATAACTGGGTGGACGGGGTTTCCCCTTCCACCTACGTCACCCGGGCACCGAACTACGAAGACAATGTGAAGGTATTTGTCATCTCCGGCATCGGCCTCTACAAAGTGGCTGGTCCGGAAACCGTCGTGGCCGGAGAATCGGTGGTCTATACGATTACCCTCTACAACGGCTCGGACCAGTACGACCTCCGCAACATCCGCATCACCGATACCCTGCCGACCGGTTTTACGTATGCCGGGATGGTCTCCGGGCCTCCGCCGGCCCAGACCAACCCACCCGTCTGGATCACCGCCGGCCCGCTGGGGAAGGGCGATAGCCTGGTCCTGGCCTTCCGGGCGACGACGAACGCCCAGATGCCCAGCGGCCGCTACTACAACCGGGTCTCCGGCTATGC
>DAOTWL010000303.1:0-5202 GCA_034435875.1 Anaerolineae bacterium | reverse complement strand
GGGGTGGGGCCGAAGACGATGGTGTCAATGTCGGTGTGGGGGGCGGCGGAGGCCCACTCGTCCTTCACCAGGATCCTGTCGCCGGGTGCGTAGGCGCAGCCGCTGGCATCCATAACGCTTACATTGTCAATGTACCAGATGTCGGCATTAGCACCCTGGTACCGGAACGCCAGATACACGGTCTTACCAGCATACTGGCTGAGGTCCACCACCTGGACGCGCCAGTTCGCGGTCGGGTCGCCGAACTCGGCCAGTTGGGTGTAGTTGGCCGGTGGGGAAGTGCAGCCCGAGGTGCAGACCCACAGGCTGTGCTTGTAGTAGGCCGCGGCGCCCGATGTCCGCTCCCAGAAGCGCAGGCGCAGGTTGTTGCTCCCGACGGTCAGCGTGATCGGAGGTGTCACCAACCAGCCGTCCTGCATAGTGGTAGATGGGCGATGGCGAGCGGAACCAGGGTCCATATAGCCCCTGCGAAAGCGCTCCCACTGGGTGCCGCCGCCGTCTACATTGTAGCGAGTCCAGCCAGTGGGCGGGAAGGTGGTGGTGATGAAGTTCTGGCTGAACAGCACTGTGCCGGTGCAGTTGGTCAGGTCGGAGTAGAAGAAGCGCCAGTCGCCGGACTCGGCCCGCCAGGTCCAGTCAAAGAAGCCGCGCACGACGCCGTTGTTGTAGGGGCGGTTGGCGTCGTACTGGGCGGAGGCGACGCCGCCGAACTGCATGCCGTCGTTGAAGGGCGCGGCCACGTTGAGCACCACTGGGATCACCGTGGTGTTGGCCTCGTACCCAGCAATGCCGGGATCCTCGATGTAGATGCCGGCCTGGTACATGCCGGGCGGCATGTCGCCGGGCACGGTGGCGGTGACGACGAAGGTGGTGGTCATGCCAGCAGCAGCGTTCACCTGGTCAACCGAGGTGTCGAGCCAGCCCACATCCTCCGCGCGGTAGAACTCAATGCGGTAGCGGAGGGTGGTGGTGATGTTGGCCGCAGGGGTCCTATAGAGGTGGCGCAGGCCGATGAAGAGGCCGTTGTGCATCCGCTCCAGCGGGTCATGCACCCACATCTCGTAGGTGTTGCCGCCGGGGCGGTGGTAGCCGAAGCGGCCGAACTCCCAGCGGTCCAGTTCGGTGCGCGGGTCGTCCCAGGCCAACTCCATCGCGCCGTCGGCCTGCTGGCCGAAGGTGGTGGGGTCGTTGATGAAGTTGACCACGCCGTTCCCGTCCTTGTCCTCCCAGAGGTTCCCGTCGCTGTTGACGTCCTTCCAGTTGTAGACGGTCAGGTAGAAGCGCTGGTCCCAGGAGTAGTCGCCGTTGACGTCGAACTGGCTGTAGGGGTAGATCTGGCGGACAATCATCAGGTCGGTGCCGTCGGGGATATTGACGTTATACCAGGAGTTGTCCATCCCCGCGGTAGCGGTGATGGGGATGAAGTAGTTGAAGGCTTTGAAGAAGTTATCCCGGTTCGCCGCGCCGTAGGCGCTCTCGGCGGCGACCATCTGCGGGGTGACGGTGAAGGTGAACTCCTGAGAGCCGAGGAGGAGCATCTCGGCATCGTACACATTGGCGGTGATGGTCGCGGTGCTGGGGTTGACGACGGCAATGGTGGTGGTGAAGGTGTCCCCCGGATAGACGATGTGGGCGAAGCCGGGCCAGTTGTTGCCCCGATAGTCGCCGGGGTTCCACTCATCGGGGGTGACGAAGAAGCCGTAGTGGCCGCCCGCCACAGCGGTGCCTCGGTCGGCGTTGACGGAGCCGGCGCCCTGGCTGAAGGTGTCGTAGTCCAGGTCGGTGGCTGAGGATTTCAGCAGTGCCCTGGCCACATCGTAGGTGGGCCAGTTGCCGGTCCGCGCTTTATACGCCTGGTAAATGAGGGCCAGGACGCCGCCAGCGACCGGGGCGGAGCGGCTGGTGCCGCCCCAGGAGGCCCAGGAGCGGTTGCCGTCCACGATACCCCAGGTGCTGATAGAATAGTAGTTCAGTTCCTCGTCGCCGGCCGCGAAGGCGCCACCCGCCACCACGTCTACGCCGTTGGTGCCGCGGGAGCCGGGCCCCCGGTTGGAGAAGGGGATGATGTCGTTGAACATGATCTGGGTAGTGGAGATGATGGAGTCCCAGCCGGTGGAGCCGAACTCGGTGGAGGCGCCGACGGCGATGCCCGTATCGGGGCTGGGCGGCGCGGTGGTGCCATAGGCCGGCGCGCCGTTGCCGGTGGAGAACATGAACTGCAGGTACGGCGCCCACCAGCGCTGCACCTGGGAGACCACCTGCCCCTCGTACTCCCAGCCGTCGTTATCCACATCGCTTTCGCCGTAGGAGTTGGTGGTGATCTGGATACCGTCGGAGTCGGCACAGATGCCGCCGGTGATCAGATTATACCCGGTCTGGTCGCAGGCGTCGTAGCCCACGGCGGCGAAGATGTAGGCGTCAATGATGGAAGAGTCAAAGTTGTAGTAGATGTCGGAGATGTTGACCACCTTCGCCTCGGGGGCCATGCCGAAGACCGCGCCGGATGGCTTGCCGCCAGGGAGGTCGGAGAAGGTGGGGAGCATGGCGGTAGTGCGGCCCTGGCCAACGATGTTGGAGGCGCACTGGGTGCCGTGGCTGTAGGGGCGGTCAAAGGTGGAGCCGGAGAAGGCCACCAGGTTGCCCTTGCCCGGCGGCGGCGCGAAGGGCCCGTAGATCCAGTCCGAGCCGGGGATGGGGGTAACGCCGTCGGCGATGAAGTAGAGCATGCCGCCGGAGATGTCGGCCTTGCCGTCGCCGTCTATGTCGCGATAGGCGATCATGTTGTTGTAGGTATTGGGATTGTTGACGTCGGCGCGGGTGAGCGGTTTTTCGTCGCGGAAGTCATGGTCCGCATCCAGGTCCACGTAGACCGTGTCATAAACGCCCGCGACATTAGGGTCGGTGACGATGACGGCCACCTTCTCGCCCCAGAGGAAGTCCCGCAGGTCGTTGTCGGGGTGCGTGCCCACGTGGACCACGCGGCTCCGGGTCATCGTGTTGGAGATGACGTAGGTGTGCTGCTCGCCAGGTACACCGTAGTCAATGAGCGGGGTAAAGCGGAAGCAGGAGATGCCCGTCCCGCAGGGGTACACAGAAGGCGTGTGGCTGGTATCCACGTAGTGGGCGCCGGGGAAGCCGTTGGCGATGTAGGTGGTGCCGAAGAAGGAGTCAAAGGCATAGAGGAGCATAGAAATCGGGCTGAAGACGTAGGGCCAGCCGTTGTAGGGGGAGGGGGCGCCGGCGCTGGTGGTGCCGGAGTAGATTTTCTGGGTGCCCAGCAGGTCGGGATGGGCGGGGTCAATGCCGTCGTCCAGCACGGCCACGGTCACGCCATTGCCCCTGTAGCCCCGCGCCCATGCATCCTGCGCCTGGTGCGGCCCTTGGGGCATCACTTCAAACCAGTCCATGGGGCGGATGTCCGGACGTCCATCGCCAAAGGCCCGGGCCTGGTCCCAGGGGAGCCACCCTTCCCGGAGTTTGGCCGCGTTGGCCCGCAATTGGGCCCAGTCCTCGGGGGTCTTCTTCGGGATTTCCCGGGGCTGGTCGGGCGGGTAGGGATCCGGCTCGGCGTTCCGCTCCAGGACGATGGGGATGATGGCCTCCACCTGGGCAAGGGAAGCGATCTTCATCAGGCTATAGGGGTAAGCGAAGCCGATGAAAATCTGGGTTTTCTCCTCGCCCTTGCTCAGCGGGGGCCGGGCGATGACCTTGCCATCCACGAAGTAGGCGCTCAGGTCTGTGCCCTCCTCAGCGACGACCTCTATGATGATCGGCTCAGCAGCGGGGCCGGCCAGGGTACCGACCTGGTCCGGGAGTGTGGGGCTGGCCGTCTGGGCCAGTTCGCGGAGGTCGGGGTGAATCTTGCGGAGCGCCTCTTCGGTGGAGACGGCCGGTGGCTGGGGCTGAGCCGGATGGACCGGCTCGGGGGCCTCCTTGGCCTCCGGCGGCGGGGGCTGCTGGGCCGGAGCGGCGGAGGGGATTTCGGCGCGTGCCGGCCCTGGCTGCGCGCTGACCGTCGCCACGGCCATGCTGAGAACCATCGCCAGCACAACCAGCAGGCTGGACCAGCGCCAGGTGGTTTTGGTACTCATGGTTACCTCCTTGAGGGTTGTAATGGGGAATTCCCTTTTCACGTTTCACGTTTCACGTTTCACGCTTCACGTTTTACGTTTCACGTTTCACTTTATCCCGTGCGGCGTGAAGCGTGATGAGTGAAACGGGATGAGCGAAGCGGGAGGCGTGTTGCGTATTGCGTATTCCGTCAGGCATCACCTCCTTTCGTGCATTCGGGCCGTGCGTTCGGGGCGGGAAAAGCGGCGAGGGCCGGGGGGCAAAGCCCTCGCGGCCCTCGCGCGTTCACTCTATCCGGTATCGGTGGCCGGATACGTCCCCGCTCCCCGAAAACGCTCCGTTGATCTGGTGTGTACGCACATGCTGAGGATATGGGGATGGATTAAAAGCGGTTATATTATAGCACAAGTTGGGGGAAATGTCAATCCTGAAAAAATCTGAAAAAGCCCAACCGGCCACGCCTGCAAAAGCTGTTTCGGCCATTTGGCACTCCCCAATCTCTGGGGTATAATAACTCGTCTACTTCCCGCTGGAGCTGGTCCCCGGTGACTGGCGGCTGTTCGTGGACGTCCAGTCCCCGGTCCCAGTCCGGAGGGGACGCTGCTCCGCTTCCGGCAGGAACCCCTCCCCCTCTGGGACCTGACGGGACAGGTGCCCGGGGAAATCTCTCTGCCCGTGCCCCAACCGTTCGCCCTGATCCGATAGGAGGGGGACCGGGTCGCCGGGAGCCGGATATGGCAGCGGGACGGGGCGCGGATAGAACTGTGGTGGGCCCCCGGCCCGGCGGAAGCACTGACGCTGGATACCGCCCAGATGCTGGAGGAGGCCACATTCCCGATTGGGGAGACGGTAGAGGTCACATCGGTGGAGGCGGTCGTCCGGGGGAAACGGTCGGGTTCCCTTTTCCACGAACAATGGTCGGACGGCCCGGCGGAGGCCCTGTTGCTCCAGGGGCCCAGCCGGTATCTCCATCTGCTGCGGGTGCGCGTCCAGGGCCGCGATGCGCTGACGCCGCTGCTGCGGGAAATCCAGGCCGCGATGGGGGTGAAATAACCGCCGCTCGTACTCAGGCGCCGTTCGTAGTCAGGCACGGAGCGAAGCGGAGTGCCGTCCCGTTCGTAGTCAGGCACG
>DAOTWL010000302.1:0-3428 GCA_034435875.1 Anaerolineae bacterium | reverse complement strand
AGGGTACTCGGGGTGGCTGGCCCGTCATCGCCACCCCCTGCTGATCCCCGAAATTTCGGCCCGCCACGATGTCCGGCCCAAACTGGACCGGCCGGACCTCCCCTATCATTCGTACCTGGGCATTCCCCTGGATAGCGGCGGCGAGTTGGTGGGGACGCTGGAACTGATCAGTTATCGCCCGGCGGCCTTCTCGGAGCGGGACCTGGCTCTGCTTCAACGGATCGGTCAATATGCCGTCACGGCCATTGAGCATGCCCGTCTCTACGAAGAGGCCCGCCGTCGGGCCCTGGAATTGACCACCCTCTCCCGCGTGGCCACCGCGCTGACCTCCACCCTGGAACTCTTGCAGGTCCTGCAGACCATTGCCACGTCCGTTCTGGAGGTCATCGGCTGCGATGCCTCCGCCATTTTTGTCCTGGACGAGACGGAGGGGGTTCTGCGGCTCGCCGCGACCCATGGCCTGAGCCCGGAGTACGTGCGCCGCTCCGAGCGCCTGCCGGTGGAAGTCGGGGGGCGAGGCCACGCGGTCGCCGTCCGACAGCCGATTATTGTGGAAAATCTGGCCGCTGACCCGACCCTGCGGCGGATCGCCCCGCTGGCGGAGGAGGAAGGATTCGTCGCCTTTGCCGACCTTCCTCTTCGGGTAGGGGAACGGGTCATCGGCATGCTGGCGGTTTTCTTCTCCCAACCCCACCCCTTCACCGAGGGGGAGCGGGAGTTACTCTCCACGTTCGCCGATCAGGCAGCGGTCGCGATTGAGAATGCTCGCCTGTACGCCCAGACGGACCAGCATCTGCGAAAGCAGCAGAGCGCGCTGGCTGGCCTGCAGCGGGTCGCCCGGGAATTGAGCCTCACCTTTGATCAGGATCAGATTCTCCGGCTGGTGCTGGAAGAGTCCTTGCGCATTGCTGATGCCCCCGGCGGGGCCGTCCTGCTCCGCGACGAATCGGGCACCTGGGGACTGGTCCTCTGCGCGGGCTACCTGGAAGAGGAGCAGGCGGCCCTCCGTCAGGAGTTGCGGGAGATTCCCCCGAACAGTCTTCTGGCGGAGTTGGAACATCAGGGCCAGACCATCTACTGGGTAAATGGGGCCGGTCGGCCTGTGCTGGGTCGGAGCGATGCCCGCTCCGCGCTGGCGGTGCCGGTCCGGTTCGGCCAGAGCCTGGCCGGTGCTCTGGTCCTGCTCAGCCCCCGCACCGATGCCTTTGACGCCGAGGTCCGTCAGTTCATTGAAACCATTGCCGCTCAGGCTTCCATTGCCATCGCCAACGCCCGCTGGCATCGGGAACAGCAGGAGCGGGCCTCTTTTCTCCACCGGCGAACGGACCAGTTGAGCCGGGTGCTGGAGGTCAGTCGCGCCTTCCGCTCCGACCGTCCCCTGGAAGAGGTTCTGGAGGAGATTGCCTACGCCGTCCAGGAGAGCGTCGGCTTCAATATGGTGCTCATCAGTATCCTGGAAGGCGACCCGCCGGTATTGCGGCGCGTCGCCGGGGCCGGTATCCCCCTGGCCGCCCTGGAGCGGCTGAAGCAGACCCCTCAGCCCTGGAAGACGGTGCAATCCGTTCTGGAAGACCGCTTCCGCATCGGTCGGAGTTACTATATCCCGGCCGAGGAGCAGGCCCACTGGCGGGGACGATTGGATGTATACGAAGGGCGACTGGAAGTAGTGCCCCGTCGGCCCGGCCAGTGGCACCCGCAGGACCTCCTGCTGGTGCCCCTGGTCGGGCCCAGCGGGCAGATTCAGGGGATGCTTTCGGTGGACGAACCGCTCAGCGGCCGCATCCCCGACTATCCGACGGTAGAGGCGCTGGAGATTTTCGCCGCCCAGGCGGCCGTCGCGATAGAAAATGCCCGCCTGCTGGCGGACCTGCAACGGCGGCTGGACATCCTGGCGACCTTCAATGACCTGAACCGGGCCGTCACGGCCCGCCTGGACCTGCGCGGTGTCCTTCAGACGATGGTAGACGCGGTGCCGCGCCTGCTGCAGTGCCAGGGCAGCGTCGCCTTCCTGCGAAATCCGGAGACGGGGCAGTATGAAGCGCGCGCGGTCCACGGGCATGACCTCTCCTCCCTTCTGGAGTGCTCCTTTGCCCCCGGCGAAGGGGTGGTGGGAACGGTGGCTCAGAGCGGGATGCCTCTGGCTGTGACGGACGCTGCTACGGTGGGGAGCGCCTGCTACATCCCCGGAGGCGCCGTCGCTCTGGCCCCTCTGGCCATCGGCGGGGAGGTGGTCGGTGTCCTGACGGCGGACCGCCCAGCCTGTGAAACCTTTACCCCCACCGACCTGGCCGTCCTCACCGCGCTGGCCGACCAAGTGGCAGTGGCCGTCCAGAACGCGCGCCTCTTTGAGGAATCGGTGGGCCGGGCCCAGGAACTCTCCACTCTGCTGGAAGCGGCCAGGGCGCTGTCGTTCACCCTGGACCTGGATTGGGTGCTCTATGCTCTGGGCGAGCGCCTGCTGGACCTGACCGGTGCTGACGGCTGCGTCATCTCTGAATGGGACCGGGAGACGGATGTGCTTACCGTGACCTGGGAGTCCCGGGGAGAGGCGGCGCTGCTGGCCTGTACGATGTACCGGGCCGCCGAGCGCCCCGTCGTGCAGGAAGTGCTCCTGACCCAGGAACCCGCGACCCTGACAGCGGATAACCCCGATGCACAGCTGCTCCTTCAGGAGCGGGATGCCCGCGCGCTCCTGCTGGTACCGATGGTCGTCCGGGGACAAACGATGGGGCTGGTGGAACTGGAGCGGCGGGAGGCCCGGCCGTTCACCCCCAATGAGGTCCGGCTCGCTCAGGCGCTGGCCAACCAGGCCGCCGCTGCCGTCCAGAACGCCCGTCTCTACGAGGAAATCCGCCGCTTTACTGAGGAACTGGAGCAGCGGGTAGAGGAACGCACTCGCGAACTGGCCCAGGCCCTCCAGGACCTGACGGCGGAGCGGGACCGGATGGAGGCCCTCTACCGTATTGCCAGTCAGGTGGCCTCCAGCCTGGACATCGGGCAGGTCCTCCACCGGACTTTGGAAACCATTGTCCAGGTCGCCGGAGCCAGTCAGGGATTTATCCTGCTGGTGGACTCCCAGACGAACACCCTGATCCGCCGGGCGGCCGTCGGAGTGCCCACGCACATCCCCATCACCGGCCTGCCCACCCGCTTCCGGCGCGGCGAAGGATTGGCTGGATGGGTCCTGACTCACAACCAGCCAGTCCTGATTCCCGACCTCTCCACCGACCCCCGCTGGGTGCCCGGGCCCGAAAGTCGGGAGCAAAAATCCGCTCTGGCGGTACCTTTGGGGATGGCAGGAGAGGTTCTGGGTGTTCTCCTGCTGTTTTCTACCGCTCCTGACTATTTTACGGAAGACCACCTGCGGCTGGTGGAAGCCGCCGCAGCCCAGATTGCCAACGCGGTGAACAACGCCGCCCTGTACGACC
>DAOTWL010000301.1:0-5764 GCA_034435875.1 Anaerolineae bacterium | reverse complement strand
TTTTTGGCACTTGACAAAACGAACACTTTGGTGTAACATTATAAAAGTACACCAAATCCTGGGGCCGAAATGGCAACGATTGAGCGGGATTCACCCGTCCCTATCTACCATCAACTCAAGACCCTGATCCGGGAGCAGATAGAGAGCGGCCTGTGGAAGCCAGGAGACCGGATCCCCACCGAGGACGAACTCTGTCGGCTCTACGGGATCAGCCGCTCCCCCGTCCGCCAGGCCCTCAAGGAACTGGTCTACGAGGGGGTGCTGGTCCGCCGCCCCGGCACCGGCACCTTCGTTAACGACCTCTCCCCCCGTCAGGCCGCTGCGGATACTTCTATTCAGTTGATGTGCTCGGACATCCGGTGGTCTCACCTGCTGGAGCACGTCCGCCGGGCCTGGAATGCCACCCATCCCCAACAACCGGTCTCCTTCCAGGTGGAAGTCGTCAGCCACACCCGACTGTACGACTTTCTCAGCACGGCCGTGGGCAGCGGTACCGCCCCCGACGCCGCAATGGTGGACTGTGCCTGGGTGGCCGGGCTGGCCCGGGCGGGATTCCTCTACCCCCTGGAGACTTACTCGCACTGGAACCATTCCACCTTCGGCAAGGACCTGTACCCGGCCTTCGTCAGCGCCAACTCCTATCAGGACCGGCTGTACGGCCTGCCGGTCAAGGCGGACATCTCATTGCTCTGGTACCGGAAGGACTGGCTGCAGAGCGAGGGTCTGACTCCTCCCCAGGACTGGGATGAATTGGTGGAGGTGGCCCGCCACTTTCTTCAGCCCCAGGTGCAGGCGCGGTACGGCTATGCCTATCCGCTGGTCTTCCCCGGAGGTACGGCGGGAGGAGAAGCGACCGTCTACATGCTGATGCCGTTCATCTGGTCGGCGGGAGGGGAGGTGTTTGAGCGGGGAGAGGTGGTTCTGGATAGCGCCGCGACCCATCGGGCGCTCCGGTTCCTGCGCGAACTGGTCCTGACCCACCGGGTGAGTCCCCCCGACGTCGTCCGCTACCGGGAGGACACGGCCTTCCGACTCTTCGCCAGCGGCAAGGCCGTGATGGCCCTGGGCGGAAGTTACGAGGCCGACCTGATCCGGCATACCGGCGGATGGGAGAATAGGGAGTTCCAGGAACGGGTGGGCTATGTGCTTCCCCCTGCTGCTCCGGACGGCCGGCCGGCACCCACCATCGGGGGGACCTCTTATGTGGTTCTGCGCCAGAGTTCCCGTCCCCAGCAGGTAATGGATGTCCTCCGGTTTGCCACCGATCCGGCCCGGATTGGCGAGTGGTATCAGGAGATGCTTCAGATTCTGCCCAATCCGTCGTTCAACCGCCTGGTCTCTCCGGACGGTGCTCCGCTGCTTCGGTGGGTCTCGGAGATGATCCCCCTGGGCCGGGCCCGCCCGTCCATCCCCGAATACGTCAAAGTCTCCCGCCAGTTGCAGGCGATGTTTGAGAAGACGTTCTCAGACCCGGAGCCGATTGAGTCGTTGACTCGTCGCACGGCGGAATTCATCTCCGTCATTAGCGAACTGCCATACCGAACAGAAGTCCCCTCCGCCCACGGATAGAAGAGAGGCCGCCACCTCCTGGAGGGGCCAGAAAGGAGGGATGCCTGGGAAAAGTGAGCGAACGACCGACCCACTAACCGTATCCTGATCCGACCCATTCCATACTGAAATCCCGATTACACAGGAGGATTACAAAATGAAGAAGACCCTCTGGCTCGTACTGAGCATCGTCCTGGCGGCCGCGTTCGTGCTGAGCGCGTGCGCCCCGAGACCGACCCCGACTCCTACTCCGCTGCCTCCGACCCCTACTCCGCTGCCTCCGACCCCTACTCCGATGCCTCCGACTCCAACTCCCACGCTAAAGGGCACCGTCTCCCTGTGGCACGCCTGGAAAGAGACCGAGATCGCCAGCCTCAACGAGGTCATCGCGGCTTTCCAGGCGGAGTATCCGGATGTGAAGTTTGACATCCTCTATGTGCCCTTTGACGATCTGCGAGGCAAGTTTGAGACCGCCGCGTCCACCGGTGGCGGTCCGGCCGTCCTCATTGGCGCGGCCGACTGGGGCCCGGCTTTCTATGATGCCGGCCTGGTCGCTGACCTCACCCCCCATCTCTCCCCCGACTTCCTCGCCACCATCAACGAGGCAGCCCTGGGCGCAGTGGAGTACAAGGGCGCCCTTATCGGCCTGCCCCAGACCATCAAGGGCGTGGTGATGTACCGCAACAAGGCCATCATCCCCGAGGCTCCCAAGACCTGGGAGGACCTGGTCGCTGCGGCGAAGGCCGCGACCCAGGGGGATGTGGTGGGTGCCAACCTGGAGTACGGCTTCTTCTTCGCCGCTGCCCACCTCAACGGCATTGGCGGCAAACTGATGGAACCCAACGGTGACCCCGCCTTCAACAACGAGAAGGGCGTGGAGTGGGTCAACCTGCTAGTCGCCTTCAAGGAAGCCGGTCCCACCGAGTACTACACCGACAACGATGTCAACCTTTTCAAGGCGGGCAAGGCGGGCATCATCATTGACGGGACGTGGAACATGGGCGCGCTGGTGGAGGCCATCGGCGCCGACAAACTGGCCATTGACCCCTGGCCGGCCTACAAGGACGGTCATCTCTCCGGCTACGTCCAGACGGAGAACATCTATCTGAACGCAAACGTGACCGGGGACGACCAGAAGGCCGCGCTGGCGTTCATCCAGTTCTTCCTCTCCCCCAAGGCCCAGGCGCTGCTGGCTGACCCCACCAAAGCCGCCCACATCCCGGCGATAAAGGGCGTGGAGGTCACCGACCCGCTGCTGAAGCAGGCGGTGGACGCCTTCGCCCTCGGCACCGCCTTCCCGGTGATTCCCGAGATGGGCGCCTACTGGGGGCCGATGGACACCGCGCTGAAGTCCGTCTTTGACGAGGGGGCGGACCCGGCGGCGGCCCTCCAGCAGGCCTACGACAGCATCGTAGCGAAAATCAAGGAAATCCGGGGACAGTAGTCGCCCATCGGCGGAGGACGGAATGGACGGACGCGGGTGGGAGGGCGAACTCTCCACCCGCGTCCTCTTCCAACGGGCCAGGCACTTTCGGAAGTGCCTGGCCCGTTCCGGAAACGTCAGACCACGGAGGCAACCTATGGCCGAGGCACAACAAGCCCTGGCTCGTCCGGCATCCCGCTGGGTAGAATTCCGCCGCCAGTTGCGGGCCTCCCTGGGCCCCTGGCTGTATATCGTACCGGCGGGATTGGTGATGCTGGTGATTACCCTCTTCCCCCAACTCTTCCAGGTCTGGATGGCCTTCACCGACTTCCGGATCAAACATCTCCGGTTCAACCTGTTCAATCCGGATACATGGGCCCAGTTCGCCCCTCCCTTTGTGGGATTTGCGAACTTTTACAAAATCCTCACCAACCAACTGGCCATTGAGAACTACGACTTCTGGCGCATCCTCGCTTTCAACCTCACCTGGACGGTCACGAATGTCTTCTTCCACGTCGTCCTCGGCGTCATCATTGCCCTTGCCCTGAACAGCAAAGGCCTCCTCGGGCGCCGGGTCTACCGGGCCCTCTTCGTCCTCCCCTGGGCCCTTCCGGGATATATCACGGCCCTGACGTGGAAGAACATGTACGACCCCCGCTTTGGGGCCATCAATCAACTCATCGCCATCATCAACACCTGGCTGGGGACGAATTTCCCCACGGATACCCGCTGGATGGACATGGCCCAGCCGCCCATCGGCGGCCCGCTCAGTTTCCTCCCCCTGGCCTTCTACTGCGTCCTCCTGGCGAATGTCTGGTTGGGCTGGCCCTTTATGACCGTCGTGGCGACCGGCGCGCTGCAGGCCATTCCCGAGGAACTCTACGAGGCGGCCTCCATAGACGGCGCCAGCGGCTGGCAGAAGTTCTGGAAAATCACCGCCCCCCTCATCCGCCCGGCAATGGTTCCGGCCATTATGCTGGGCACCATCTGGACGTTCAACCAGTTCAACGTCATCTACTTTATCAGCGGCGGCGGCCCCTTCGGCCGGACGGAGATTCTGGTCACCCAGGCCTTCAAACTGGTCTACGAACAGCGGCTCTACGGCGTCGCCGCTGCCTTCAGCATCGTCGTCTTTTTCATCCTACTGATCATCACCCTGATCAACAACCGGGTCACCCGGGCGACGGAGGCATACTATGTTTAGGAGAAAACGCAAAGAGATTCCGCGCCAGATCGCTCTCCAGCTGTTCCTGCTGGCTGTGACAGCTTTCGTGCTTTTCCCCATCCTCTGGATTTTCTCCCTCGCCCTGGACCCGCGCAACATTGACAAGCCGCTGGAACTCCGACTTATCCCGCCGGGAGCCTCCCCGAACTCATTTCGGAAAATTCTTGCGGAACCCTTTCGTCTGCTCTGTAAAGACCCCTCCGACATCTCCACCTGCATGACCTTCCCCCGACTCCTGGGGAACAGCCTGCTGGTCTCCCTGGGAACCAGCGTCATTGCGGTGATTCTGGGTGCCTCGGCGGCCTATGCCTTCTCCCGATTTCAGTTCATCGGGCGGCAGGCCGGGATGCTGGGCTTTATCGTGTTGATTATGCTCCCTGCGTCGGCCACCCTGGCCCCTCTCTACGTCTTGCTGACCCAGATTAAAATCGGGAACGAACCGCTGCGGGCCACCCTCCCCGGGCTGATGATCGCCTACGGCTCCGGGGCCCTTCCCTTCGCGATCTGGAATCTGAAAGGGTATTTTGATACCGTACCGAGAGAATTGGAGGAAGCGGCCATCATTGACGGCGCCAACCAGTTCCAGGTCTTCTACCGCATCATCATGCCTCTCTCGACTCCCGCGCTGGCGGTGACCATCCTCTTCAGTTTTATGGCCGGCTGGACGGAGTTCATCCTGGCCTGGACGTTCCTGGAAGACCCCTCCCGCTTCACCCTGGCGATGGCGCTGCGGGCCATGCAGGGCCAGTTCGCGACCCCCTGGTCGGAATTCGCCGCGCTCTCTATCCTGATGAGCATCCCGGTGGTCGTCATCTTCTTCGGTCTTCAGCGGTTCATCGTCTCCGGGCTCTCTATGGGCGCGGTGAAGGGATAAGGTTGATGATGTCGGGCAAACCTTTCCCCCTGCTCAGCATATTGATTCTGCTGTCCACCCTCCTGGCCGCCTGCGGCGCGCCGACGGCTTCGCCCACCATCCCGCCCCAGCCCACCGAAGCCGTCCCGGCGCCAACAGCGACCCCGCCGGCGGAAGAAGTCCTCTATCTCAACCTGATGTGGCACCAGCACCAGCCCCTCTACTACAAGGACGAAAACGGCGTCTACACCCGCCCCTGGGTGCGCGTCCACGCCACCAAGGACTACTACGATATGGCGGCGACGGTCGCCCGGTACCCCAACGTCCACGTCACCTTCAACCTGACCCCCGTCCTTATCCGCCAACTGGACGACTTCGTCCAGAACGGCGCGAAGGACCGGTACTGGGTGCTGGCGGAGAAGCCGGCCTCGGAATTGACCCCCGAGGAGAAAGAATTCATCCTCCGCCGCTTCTTTGACGCCAACTGGGACCACGTCATCCGGCGCTACCCCGGCTACCGGGCGCTGCTGGATAAACGAGGTGGCACCGACGACGAGGCCATCGCCCGCGCGCTGGAGACCTTCACCGAACAGGACTTCCGCGACCTGCAGGTCTGGTTCAACCTGGCCTGGATGGACCCCGACGAACTGGCGAAGGAGCCCCTACGGAGCCTGGTCGCCAAGGACCACGGCTTCGCCGAAGAGGATAAGGCCGT
>DAOTWL010000300.1:0-5705 GCA_034435875.1 Anaerolineae bacterium | reverse complement strand
CTTCGGGGTGGCTGTCGGTGCAGGCGGAAGAGGGGTAGGGGACGGCGCGATGGTCGGCGTCGCCGGCGGGCGGGTGGGCGGCAGACTGACCGGCTCGGGCGTCGGCGACGGCTTCCCGCAGCCCGTCAGGACCGAAATCAGTAAGAGAATTGGGAGAATTCGGCGCATCATGAACCTCCTGGAAGAAAATTCTCACACAAAGACACAGCGTCAAAACTGATCACCCAACTCCACCTCTTCCTGCGCCGGGCGGAGGAAGAAAATTCTCACACAAAGACACAGCGTCAAAACTCCACTTCGCTGCGCTCCGTGCCCGAACAGACGGCACTTTGCTGCGCTCCGTGCCTTACTACGAACAGACGACGGCACTTTGCTGCGCTCCGTGCCTTACTACGAACAGGTTTTACCTCTGAGACCGATCACCGGAGGGTCACATCGCCGGGCAGTGGGGGTATGATTTCCAGGACTCCCCGGTATTCCTCCACAACGCCCACGACCTGTACCTGTGCCCCGGGGGCAAGCCGCTCCCGGCCCGCCACCCGCCTGTAGAGGTTCTCCCAGAGCAGGACCAGGATTTCTCCACTCCCGTCGTCCACCCACATCCGGTAGCCCTGGGAGAAGGACTCGCTCCGGGTGACCGTTCCCTCTATGGCTACCGTGGCGCCAAGGTCGGCGCTGGTGATGGTGGCGATCTCCCGCCGGGGCATGGGCTCCGCCGGTTGGGTGACGGCCATATCGGCCCCAAGGGCCGGCACCACCTGCCGCTGGCCCTGGTACTCCTCCAGTTTGCCCGTCGCCCGGACCCGCGCGCCCACCCGCAGGCCGGAGGGGTCGGGCAGTTCGTCGTAGACCCGAAGCCACAGGAGCAGGACGACCTGCCCGGTGCCGTCATCCAGGGTGAGACGGAAGCCGTTCTGGAAGGATTCGGCCCCTGTGACGGTCCCCTCCACGGTCACCCGCGCCCCGAGGGGTTGGTCCGCCAGCGCGCCGATAGGGAGCACGCGGGCCGACCGGGCCGCCGTCACCAAAACCACATCGCGCGGGGAGACGGGGACCACCTCCAGGATGTTCCGGTAGAGGGAGACCTCGCCGGTCACTTCCAGTTCCGCGTCGGCCTGGAGGGACGAGGGGTCGGGGAGAGCCCGGTACAGGTCCTGCCAGAGGAGGACGGTCACCGAGCCGGAATTGTCCTCCAGGAGCAGGCGGTATCCGGCGGAGAACGGTTCGGCCTGACGGACGATCCCCCGGACGGTGACCCGTCGGCCCTGGTCGGCGGCGGAGAGGGTGCCGATGGGGCGCGCCTCGGCGACGGGGACCGTCTCCTCCAGCAGAACGATCTCCCCCACCGACGGCGGGACCAGTTGGGGGGTGTCCCGGTAGAGGGAGACGGTCGCGGTCACTTCCAGGGACTGGCCCACCTCGGGGGGACGGAAATCCCCGGTCAGGTACTGGAGGCCCGAATCCACCGCCAGGTCGATGGTGCCGGTGGTGTCCCCCAGGGTGATGAGGATGAGGCCGGAATAGGGCTCGCGGACGTTCCGGACCTGGCCCCGGACCCGGACCCGCCGGAGGGCGTCGGCGGCGGTGATGGAGCCGATGGTGCGCTCCTCCGGCTCCGGGCGCACGATGTGCAGGTGGTCGGGGACGTTGAGGGTGAGGGAGACGTCCTCCTCCCGGACCCGCAGGGTGCCGGCGAGGGTGACCTCGTCGCCCAGGGCCGGGATCCGCCCGGCGGCGCGCAGGCTATCCACCACGTCGCGGAAGGCCCAGACGCGCATCTCGCCGGTGGTGTCCGCTACGGTGAAGGAGAGGGAGCGGGAGTCAGGATTATAGATGGGGCCGCGCACCACCTGCCCGGCGACCTCCACGTAGGCGAAGTTCATGGTGGCGGAGGCCTGCTGGATGGAGATGCGGGGCAGGGGGAGGCGGGTGGCGGCGGCCCACAGCAGGGCCAGCCCGAGGGTGGCCAGCAGAAGGGCGGCCCATTTCACCGCCCGCAGGGAGACGCGGGGGGCCTGCCGGGCGCCGCAGTAGGGGCAGGTTTCGTAGGGGCCGACGTATCGTCCACAACTGGGGCAGTGGGTCATTTTTCCCACCAAAATGAATAATTAAAAATAAACGATTCTTTGTGTTCTTTGCGCCTTTGGGTGAGATAATTATACCCGCCCGGGCCGAATTGTCCAGTTGACAGGGGTATTCAATCTCTGTATAATGCGGGAAAATCAACCTGGCATACGTCCCGGGGGAGGTCAGGGGTGGAACGGAGGGAGCACCCGGTGGATGCGTGCGATGTGGTGGTGGTGGGCGCGGGGATTGTGGGCGCGGCGGCGGCGGCCCGGCTGGCCCGGCAGGGGATGCAGGTGGCGGTTCTGGAGGCCCAGCAGGTGGCGGGCGGCGAGACGGGCCGCAGTGCCGGCCTGCTGCTGACCGGGATGCCCGGCCATTACTCCTGGGCCGTCCAGTCCTTCGGCCGGGAGACGGCGCGGGCGCTATGGGAACTCTCCGTAGAGGGGCGGGAGCGGCTGATAGAGACGGCCACTCGCCTGGGGGTGCCGGTGGAGCGGACGGGAAGCCTGGCCCTGGCCGTGACGGAGGAGGAGGCGGAGGCGCTGCGGGCCTCGGCGGAACTCTTGCGGGAGGACGGCTTTGATGCCTGGTTCGGCAAGACCGACCCGCTGCGGCGGGGGTTCCGGGCGGCCCTGCGCTCCCCGGACGACGGCGTGGTGGATGCGGCCGACCTGACGCGCGCCCTTCTGGCCTCCGCGCCGGTCATCGTCCATACGGGCACCGAAGTCCAGGCCCTGGAGGCCGAGGGCGCTGGCGTCCGGGTCTGGGCGTACCGACGGACGGTCCGCTGCGGCGCGGTGGTGCTGGCGGCCGGAGGGTATGCGCCCACCCTGGAGCCTGCCCTTTCCCGCTGGGTGAAACCGGGGCATGCGCTGTGGGTGACCGCCCGCCCGGCGTGGGGCCCGGGTGAATCTCCGCCGGATTCCCCCTGCTATGCCGATTACGGCTATGAATACGCCCGTCCCCTCCCGGATGGCCGTCTGCTTCTGGGGGCCTGGCGGTATCCCTGGCGCCCGTCCTCTCCCGAGAACCCCTCCGACCCGGATACGGCGCTGCGGGAGGGGCTCTCCCGGTTCATCCGCCGGTACTTCCCGACGGTGGAGGGGAACATTGCCCAGAAACGGAGCGGGATGATCGGCTGTACGCCCGACGGTGTGCCCGTTGTGGGCGCGTTGGCGCACCTGCCCGGCGTCTACTTCGCCCTGGGACTGGGGGGCTGGGGGCTGAGTTGGGCCTTCGTCGCGGCCGAGCGGGTAGTGGAGATGGTGGTGGAGGGGGCATCGGCCGGGCTGCTGGATGCGGAGAGAGGAACCTGCCAGTAGGAGATGAGGGGATGGACAAGGGGGAACGAATCGCCGAACTGGAGCGCCGAATCGCCGACCTGCGGGCCCGTCTCCCCAAACACTCGGTGCCGCCGGCGATGTTGCTGGAACTGGAGAGTCTGGAGGAGGAACGGGCACGTCTGAGCGGTGGGTCGGAGGAGGTGGAAGATGAGGTTGGGCGCGCATGAATCCATTGCCGGTGGCCTCCACCTGGCCTTTGACCGGGCCCGCATGGTGGGGTGCGACGCCGTCCAACTCTTCGTCAAATCCAATCGGGCCTGGGCCGTCAAGCCGCTGACGGAGGAGGACATTCGCCTGTTCAAAGAGAAAGCCGCCGAGACGGGCATCTTTCCGGCGGTGGGGCATGCGTCCTATCTGCTGAATCTGGCCGCGCCGGAGGAAGACCTCTGGCGGCGGTCCCGGGATACGCTCATCGTAGAACTGGAGCGGTGCGAGGCGCTGGATGTCCCGTACCTGGTGCTGCATCCGGGCTCCCACATGACCGCCGGGGAGGAGGAAGGGCTGAGGCGGGTGGCCCGGGCGCTGGGGGAGGTCCACGCGGCCACGCGCGGCTTCCGGGCGCGCATTCTGCTGGAGACGACCGCCGGGCAGGGGACCCATCTCGGCTACCGGTTTGAGCAACTGGCCTGGCTGATAGAGAACACGCCGGAGGGGGAGCGGCTGGGGGTCTGTCTGGATACGTGTCATGCCTTCGCTGCCGGCTACGAATTGCGGACGCCGGAGGGGTACGAGGCGACGCTGCAGGAGTTTGACCGGGTTATCGGCCTCTCCCGCCTCCTGGCGGTCCACCTCAACGACAGCAAAAACGGCCTGGGCAGCCGGGTGGACCGTCATGAGCACATCGGCAAGGGGGTGTTGGGGCTGGAGACGTTTCGGAGGGTGGTCAACGACCCGCGCCTGGCCGCGCTGCCGGGCCTGTTGGAGACCCCCAAGAGCGACGACCTGCACGAGGATAGGGAGAATCTGGCCGCTCTTCGGTCGCTCATCCAGCCGGTAGCCGGAAGGGGGTAGCCGGAAGCCGGTAGGGGGCAGTGGTCAGTCGTCAGTTGTCCGTGGTCCGTGGTCAGTCGTCAGTTGTCCGTGGTCCGTGGTCCGTGGTCAGTCGTCAGTTGTCCGTGGTCCGTGGTCCGTGGTCCGTGGTCTGTGGTCCGTGGTCCGTGGTCAGTCGTCAGTTGTCCGTGGTCCGTGGTCAGTGGTCAACATAGAAGTTCCCCCATGCTGGGAAGAGTTGAACCTGGAGGGCCTCTCCGGCGTCCTGATGGTCATCGGGGCGCCGGATAGGGGGAAATCCACCTTCGCCCGGTACCTGTACACCCGTCTCTGCGCGCTTCACGAACGGGTGGCGTTTATTGACGGCGACATCGGTCAGGCCAGCCTGGGCCCGCCAACGACGATGACGCTGGCCCTACGGCAGAGCGGAGAGGCGGAGTTTCCCCCCGGCGGCCCGCGTGTGCGGGTCTTTGTGGGCGCCACTTCCCCCCGGAGGCATATGTTGCCCACCCTGATCGGCGTCCACAAACTGGTCCGGCGGGCGCAGGAACTGGGCGCGACGGTGACGGTCCTGGACACCACGGGGTTGATTGCGCCGGAGCAGGGAGGTCCGGCGCTGAAGCAGGCGAAGGTGGACCTCCTGGAACCCGCCATCGTCTTCGCCATTCGGCAGGGAAATGAACTGGAGCCGATTCTGGGCCCGCTGCGTCATTCGGCCCGCACGCGCGTCGTGGAACTGCCTGCCGCTCCGGCGGTCCGGCCCCGGGATATGCTGACCCGGCGGGCCTACCGTGCCCGTCTCTTTGCCCGCTATTTCGCCAACGCCTACCCGCTGGAAATCTCCTGGGGCCGTCTGGCGGTGTTCCCGGCTCCCTGCTTCAGCCGATACCGGCTGGTGGCGATGGAGGACCGCCGGGGATTCGCGCTGGCCCTGGGCATCGTTCTGGAGGCCGACTATGCCCGGAAGACGGTCCTTCTCCTCACCCCGGCCCACTCCCTGAGCGCGGTGGACGCTCTGCGGGTGGGGGATGTGGGGGTGGACCCGGAGACCTGGGAGGATACCCGCGTGGGGGATGAAAACGATTGGCGCCAGATAGACGCCGGTCGGTAACTACTACCCCGATGGCTGGGATGCCCACTTTCGCTTTTTCGGCGCGCTGGCCTCACCCCTTCCCCGACCCCTCCCCTCTCCCAAATTTCGCACTAAAGTAAAATCAACACCTTATGCGGTCCAGGGAAGTCGCTTTTGCCCCCACCCCCCTTCATCCCCCCTCCCCCATCGCTTCGCTTGGGGGAGGGGCCGGG
>DAOTWL010000299.1:0-2848 GCA_034435875.1 Anaerolineae bacterium | reverse complement strand
CAGGGGGTAGGGTGAGGGCGAGTTGCGACCACCAGAAACCTATAGGTGGGGGCTTTGTGCCCCACAGAGAAGTTATAGCAAGCGCGGTGCGGATTTTACTTTAGTGCGTTGGAACATTGAAAAGCCCTGAACCTCAGCAGGAATCTCTTGACAATTCCCCTGATCGGTGTATAATGTGTTGGGTTATTCACTTTGTGAATACTCGGAAAATGAGCATCTCATCCCACCCCTCTCTGCCCCTGGATAAAGTCGCCCTGGGCTTCCTGATGTCCGGCCCGGCCCACGGCTACGATCTGCACCGCCGCGCGGTACGGGAACTGGGCCCCATCTGGCACATCGGCATGGGCCACCTCTACAACGCGCTGCGGGACCTGGAACGGGAGGGACAGGTCCAATCCACCCTCGTCCCCCAGGCCGACCGTCCCCCGCGCAAGGTCTACGCTATCACCCCTGCCGGACGGGAGGATTTCCTGGCCTGGGTCCGCCGCCCCGTGCCCGCCGTGCGGGACATCCGGGCGGAATTCCTCGCCAAACTCTACTTCCTGCGCGCCCTGGGCCTGGAAGGGTGGACGGAGCTGGTGGAAGCCCAGCGGGCAATGCTCTCGGCCCGTATCGCCCAACTGGAAGCGCAGTACGCCCAGACCGACCCCGCCGCCTTTCACCGCCTGGTGCTGGACCTGCGCCGCCGCCAGACCCGGGCCGCGCTGGAATGGCTGGAGGGTCTGACGACAGACCACTGACGACAGACCACTGACGACAGACCACTGACCCCCAAGGAGGAACCGATGCGGAGGCGAATCGCAATGGTATTCTTCGCCCTTCTCCTGCTGGGCGCATGCGCCCGGGGGGCGCCCTCCCCCACCCCATCGCCGCTGAGCGTGACCGATGCGCTGGGTCGGGAGGTGACCCTTCCGGCGCCGCCGCAGCGCATCGTCGTCGCAGGCAAGGCCACTATTATGATTGTGGATGCGCTCTACCTCTTCCCGGAGGGCCCGCAGCGGCTGGCCGCCGTCGGCTCCACCGGGCAGGGTGGGGACTTCCTGCCCATCGTGGACCCGAACGCGGCCGCCAAAGCGACGCTGGGCCCTGAGGCCGGGCCGGAACAGATCGCTGCCGCCGGGCCCGACCTCGTCATCCTGAAAAGTTACATGCGCGAGAAACTGGGCGCGCCCGTAGAAGCCCTGGGCATTCCCGTCTTCTACGTCTCCCTGGAGACGCCGGAGCAGTACTTCGCCGAACTTCGCGCCCTGGGCCAGGTCCTGGGCAATCCAGCGCGGGCCGAAGAGGTGGTCGCGTTCTACCAGGAGCGGATGGAGCGGGTCCAGGGACGGGTCGCCGACATCCCCGACGAGGGGAAACCCCGGGTGCTGGTCCTTCAGCACTCCGCCAAAGGCGGCGAGACGGCCTACTCTGTTCCGCCCGCCGCCTGGATGCAGACCCTGCTGGTCGGCATGGCCGGTGGGCGCCCGGTCTGGCTGGATGTCCAGGGGAGCGGGTGGACGGTGGTCACGCTGGAGCAGATCGCGGCCTGGGACCCCGACCAGGTCTATGTGATTGATTACTTTGGCGACCCGCGAGAGGCGGTGGAGCGGCTCCAGACCGACCCCGTCGCCCGGAGCCTGAAGGCGGTGCGGGAGGGACCGGTCTTCGCCTTCCCCAAAGACACCTACAGTTGGGACCAGCCCGACACCCGCTGGATTCTGGGCCTGCAGTGGCTGGCGGCCCACATCCACCCGGACCGCTTCGCCGACCTGGACATCCTCCAGGAGTTCACCACGTTCTACCGGACCCTCTACCGCCTGGACGATGCGGCCATAGAGGGCCGGTTGCGGCCGCTTCTCAAGGGGTCGCTCCCGTGACCTGGCACTCCGCCCGGACCGGCTTCCCCCTCCTCCTGCTGGCGCTGGTGATTGCGGCGGCCCTCTCCGTCTTCTTCGGGCGCTACCCCCGACTGGGGTGGCTCTCGCCGGACCGTCTGCGGGCCGACCCGCTGGCAGCCCAACTGGTCTGGAACCTGCGGATGCCGAGGATCGCGGCGGCGGTCCTGGTCGGGGCCGCCCTCTCCGCCAGCGGGCTGACGCTCCAGATGCTCTTCCGCAACCCGCTGGTGGAGCCGGGCTTCCTGGGCGTCTCCCAGGGGGCCGCCTTCGGCGCCGCCTTCTCCATCCTCTACCTGAGCCGCTCCGCCCGGACCGTCCAGGCCAGTGCCGCGACCTTCGCCCTTCTGGGCCTCTGGCTGACCTATTTCCTGGCCGGGCATCTCCGCTACGGCGGCTGGATTCTGCGCATGCTCCTGGCCGGGATCGCCGTCTCGGCCCTCTTCTCCGCCGGGGTCGGCATGCTCAAGTACCTGGCGGACCCGCTGACCCAGTTGCCGGAAATCACCTTCTGGCTGCTGGGCGGCCTCTGGAGCACCCGCTGGGGGAACTTCCTGCCTATCCTGCCGCTGACCGTACTCTCGCTGACGGTGCTCTTCCTGGCCCGCTGGCGGCTGAACGTGCTCTCGCTGGAGGAAGAGACAGCCTTCTCGCTGGGCGCGGCGCCGGGCCGGGAGCGGCTGGTCCTCCTGCTGGCCGCCGTCGGGGCGACGGCCGCTGTCGTCTCCTTGGCGGGGACCGTCGGCTGGGTCGGGCTCATCGTCCCCCACCTGGCCCGGCGGCTGGTCGGCGCGGATGCCCGTCGGGCGCTGCCGACTTCCCTGCTCCTGGGCGGCCTTTTCGTCCTCCTCTGCGACGACCTGGCCCGCACCCTCAGCGCCGGTGAGGTCCCCCTGGGCATCCTCACCTCCCTCTTCGGCGCAGCCGCCTTTCTGGTCATCCTGACCCGATTCGGGGTAAAATAGTGGGAG
>DAOTWL010000298.1:0-8122 GCA_034435875.1 Anaerolineae bacterium | reverse complement strand
GGCGGGCGCGCCAGTACCAGCCCTTGGTCTCCCGGGCGGAGGCCAGCGCCACGTTGAAGAACCAATCCCGTTCTTTGCCGTAGCCGCGCCCATGCCCTTCTTCCAGATTGGCACAGACGGAACCGGCGCTGCGAATCAGTTGGTCCGCAATGGCCCTCCCCCTCCGGTCATTCATCAGTCTGTCGCAGTCAGCCCAGGCCAGGTCGTAGAGAAAGAGCGCTTTACGATACCCATAGAACTGCCAGATGGTCTCTTGCTTGATACGGAGGTGAACGCTGGCCTCCCATTCTTCGTAGGTCATGGGGCTCCTTTCCTGATTCCCTCCACAATGAGGCCGTACCCTGTACAGCGGCACAGGTTGCCGGAGATGGCCTCCCGGATTTCCTCCTCGGTGGGGTGGGGGTTCCGGTCCAACAGCGCCTTCGCCGCGACGACGATGCCCGGAATGCAGAAACCGCACTGGACGCCGCCGCTATCCGCCAGGGCTTCCTGGATGGGGTGGGGGCGGTCCGCCGTCCCCAATCCGGCGGCGGTGACGATCTCGGCGCCCTCTGCCTGCCATGCCAGTACCAGACAACTGTTGACGGCCCGGCCGTCCATCAGAACCGCACAAGCGCCACAATCGCCCTTCTCGCAGCCATTCTTGACGTCCGTGTAGCCCAGGTCCCGCAGGGCATACAGCAGCGTGACGTTGGGCTTCAGCGCGACCTGGTGGGTCCGTCCGTTGACTTTCAGGGTGATGAGTTTGGGTTCCATGGTTCCTCCTGGATTATGGAGTCTGGAGTAGGAATTATGAAGCAGGACGGCGGCGTTCGGTGCTGGTGATCAGGCCGCTGAGAGTTTTCCCAACCGTTTCTGTCTGGGTGAGCAGGTCGGTCTTGGACTGAATGTAGCCCAGGTCCTCAGAGAGGATGCCGATGCGCCTCCTGCCATGCATCCAATTGCTGGAAACTTTCAATCTTCCCCATACTCCCTACTCCTTACTCCATAATCCCCTCCAACGCTCTCCGCACCATCACTTCCGTCACCACCCGCCGGTAGGCGGCGGAGCCGCGCAGGTCGTCAATGGGGCGGGTGGCATCCGCAGCCAGGCGGGCGGCCCCGGCGATGATCTCCGGCGTGAGAACCTGGCCCTCCAGTGCCCGCTCCGCCTCGTGGGCCCGAATCGGCGTCGGGGCGACCGCGCCCAAGGCGACCCGCGCCGCCCGACAGCGGCCGTCCTCCGCAAAGTCCACCCGTATGGCACCGTTCATGACGGCGATGGCATCCGCCTTGCGCAGGGCGACCTTGAAGAAACGGGCGCGGGAGCCCTTCGGGGGCAGGGGGACACGGACAGCGGTGATCAGTTCGTGGGGCTGGCGGACGGTCTGGCGGACGTGGACGAAGAAGTCCTTCAGCGGGACCCGTCGGCTTCCCTCCCGGCTGGTCAGTTCCACCTCCGCGTCCAGCGCCAGCAGCGGCGGGGCCATATCGGCTGCCGGGGACGCGTTGGCCAGATTCCCGGCGACGGTGGCCCGGTTGCGCACCAGGGGGCTGGCCAGCACCTTGGCGGCCTCCCGGAGCACCGGGGCGAATTGCGCAACCAGCGGGTCCTCCAGGACCTCGGCGACCGTCACGCCGCCGCCGATGACCAGGAAACCGTCCTCCCGACGAATGCCGCGCAACTCCGGCAGCCCAGCGACGTTGACCAGGCATGCGGGCCGGTAGCGGCCACCCCGCAGGTCCGGGATGACGTTGGTCCCCCCGGCAATGGGCATCCCGTCCGGCGCCCGCCCGGCCAGCATCTCCAGCGCCTCCGGCAGCGTCCGGGGCATCAATAATTCAAATTCCGGCAACATCAGTGCCTCCTTGCAAAAACTCGGATAGCAATAACGCTTCTATCTCCGTAACCTGCTTTAATCGGGCATCGTTGGTAACGAAGAGGGGCGCCCCTCGGGCTATAGCGGTCCCAAGATGAATGGCATCGGGCATCGGAACGCCGTAGCGAGCGCGCAATTCGGAAGCCCATTCCATGATGGCCCGGTCAACGTCCACGGTCTCTATACCGGGGAAATACTGGAAGAGAGTGCGATACTGGGATGCCAATCGGGCATCGCCCGCCTTCTTCGCTCCGGTCAGGGCTTCTCCCAATGCCACCACGGATACGATCGCCCGACATTGCCCGGTTTCCAGGGCGCGAAACACGGTCTTCGCAATGGGGCCGTACAAGGGGTGTCGTTCAAAGGCGTAAATGAAGACCACGGTATCCAGAGCAATCCGTCCGGCCTGGTGAAACCGTTGTATCAATTCTACTTCTCCCATGAGGCTCGCTCCGTTTTGAGGAACGCTTCACCGCCTCCCAGAGATTTCCAGACCTCGGCTCCCAATCCGTATATCCACTCACTCCAGTTTTCCGGCTCCGGGATCAGGCGAACGCTCCCTTCTTCAATAAGCACCAGGAGTCGCCCGCCAGGTTTCACTCCCAGGGCTTCACGGGCTGCTTTGGGGAGCACCATCTGATTTCTATGACTTAATTTTACGACGGTCATATCACCCTCCGACCACCTATACTGGGATTTGCAAATGCATTATACACCAAATACAAAGCAAATCAACTCTTTTGCATACAAAAGTCAGATTTGTTGTGCGCATCCCATCACCGCCCGCACAATCGCCGCGTACCCTGTACACCGACAGAGATTTCCCTTCAGATAATCCCGAATCTCTTCCTCGGTGGGCGACGGGTTCTCCTCCAGCAGGCTCTTCGCCGTCATCAGCATGCCGGGGGTGCAGTAGCCGCACTGGAAGGCCGCATGCCGGATGAAGGACTCCTGCAGGGGGTGGAGTTTCCCGTCCCGTTCGGCCAGCCCTTCCACCGTCAGGATGTCGCTCCCGTCTACGGCCACCGCCAGGACCAGGCAGGAGAGGGCCAGGCGGCCGTCCACGTGGACGGTGCAGGCGCTGCACTCGCCGATGCCGCAACCGTATTTGGCGCCGGTCAGGTGGAGTTTCTCCCGCAGGACGTTGAGGAGCAGTTCGTTGGGGGCCACCCACACCCGCCGCCGCTCCCCGTTCACCGTCAGCCGGACCTCCACCTCCTGGTCGGCGCGAATGTGGCGGAGCGCGCGGGGCGGCCCGGCGACGGGGGACGGGGCCGCAGGCGCGGCGAAGAGAGGCCCCGCAGGCCCGTCTGCCCGCTCCCAGGCCCGGTAGAGGCCGTCGTAGGCCAGCACGCGGACCAGTTCCCGCCGGTACCAGGCGGTGGAGCGGACATCGTCTATCGGCCTGACCTCCGCCGAGGCGACCCGCGCGGCTTCGGCGACCACTTCCTCGCCGAACCGCTGGCCGACCAGAATCGCCTCCGCCTGGCGGGCCCGCAGCGGCGTCGGTGCCACCGCCCCGAAGACCAGCCGCGCGTCGGCGATGCGGTCCCCCTCCCGGACCAGCAGGACCGCCGCGTTGACCTTCGCCAGGTCCGCCGCGACGCGGCCCACCTTCAGAAACACGCCGCCGCTTCCGGCTCGCGGGGACGGCAACTCCACCGCGACCAGCAGTTCCCCCGGCTCCAGGACCGACCGGCCCGGGCCGAGGAAGAACTCCTCCACCGGCACGCGCCGCGTCCCCTTCGGGCCCTGGATGACGGCCTCCGCGCCGTACGCGATGAGGGCGGGCGCCGTATCGGACGCGGGGGACGCGTTGCCCAGATTCCCGCCGAGGGTGCCCATAACCTGGACCTGGGTCGTGCTGAAGGACGCGCAGGCCTCCGCCAGAACCGGGTAGCGGGCCCGCACCCAGGGGTCATTCCGCAGGGCGCGGATGGACGTCCGCGCGCCGATGCGGGTATGGCCGTCCTGCGCTGAAATCCCCTCCAGGCCGGGGACGCGGCCGATGGAGACCAGGTAGCGGGGGGCCAGCCGCTCCATTTTCATCTGGACGATGAGGTCCGTCCCGCCCGCCAGCACCCGGGCCTCCGGACCGTACCGGTCCAGCAAACCGATGGCCTCCTCCACCGAGGCCGGTTCCAGATAGTCAAACTCGTGCACCAGAATGTGGGTGTTTGTCATATACTCCATGGCCGGTTCCCTCTTGAGTCGGAGAATCACAGAATCAGAGAATCAGAGAATCAGAGAAGCAGAGAATCAAAAGAATCATTGATTCTCCTGATTCTTCTGATTCTTCTGATTCAATGATTCAAGAACCTTCTCCGGCGTGATGGGGAGTTCGTAGAACCGGACGCCGATGGCGTTGTAGACCGCGTTGGCGTAGGCCGCCGCGACAGGGTTGGAGGCCGCCTCGCCGATGCCCTTGGCGCCCAGGGGGCCCGTTGGCTCGTAGGTATGGGCGAAGTGGGTGATCAGGTCCTCCACCTTCGGGCTCTCGTGGATGCCGGGGATTTTGGCGTCCACCATATAGCCCCGCGAGAGCACCCGGCCCTTCTCGTCCCAGCGGTTATCTTCGTACAGGGCGAACCCTGCACCGATGTGCAGTCCGCCCTCCAACTGCCCTGCCGCCAGGTCCGGGTTGACCACCGTCCCGCAGTCGCTCCCCAGGACCGCCCGCACCGTCCGGATGATGCCGGTCCAGGTATCCACCTCCACCTCCACGAAGGCGGTCACATAGGCGGGCGGGCAACTGGTGGGCCGGTAACTCTCCACCGCCGCGATCGTCTTCCAACTCTCCGTCCAGCAGCGGGTGGCGATTTCGGCAATCGTCATCCGCCGCTCCGGGATGGACGGGGCGTAGACCACGCCCTGGCCCAGCACCTCATCCAGCCGCAACGTCAGCGCGTCCGGCATCCCGTTCAGGTAGCGCGCCGCCGTCTCTATCAGTTCCTGGCGGACCTTCTGGGCGGCCCGGACCGCCGCGCCGCCGCCCGCGTAGACCCCGCGCGTGGCGTGGGTGACCACATCGTAGACCGTCGTGGTGGTGCCGGCAGCGGCGATGTTGACCTTATCCAGCGGGACGCAGAGGGTCTCCGCCACCAGTTTGGCGATGGCCTCCAGCGTCCCGCCGCCGTGGTCCATCACCGCCGTGACCACGTCCACCGACCCGTCCTGGTTGACCTTGACCATCGCACCGGAGTAGTCAATGACATCCCCGGGCTGAGGGGCGCCGGCGCTGGAGGTGTGGAATCCCCGCGCCATGCCGATGCCCCGGCGATAGCGGCCCGTCTTCGCCTCCGGCGGTTGACGGCGGTCCCAGCCGATCAGCCGCTTCCCCTCCTCCAGCAGTTCCGGCACCCCGTCGCTCTGGACGACGGAGCGGACCAGCGGCCCCTGGCCCCAGAACGTGTCCCCCAGGCCGACGTAGTTCTTCCGCCGCAACTCTACCGGGTCCATCCCCAGCCGCTCTGCCAGTTCGTCCATCAGCGACTCCACCGCGAAGGTGATCTGGGGATTGCCGAAGCCCCGCTTGGCGCAGGACGGCGTCTTGTTCGTGTAGACGGCGATGCCCTTGTAGCGGACGTTGGGAAGCCGGTACAGGGAGACCAGCCAGCCGACGCAGACGCCCAGGAAGGAGTAGGGCTGGATGTTGTGGGCGCCGATGTCGGTGACCAGTTCCATATCGGCCCCCAGCAGCGTCCCGTCGGCCCGCGCGGCCAGCCGCAGCCGGACCTGGATGGGGTAGTCCACGTGGTCGTAGAAGTCCTCTTCGCGGGTCAGGCTCAGTTTCACGGGACGGCCGGCCTTGAGGGCCAGCGCCGCGCAGATGGGGATAGGGGTGTTCATCTGGATGCCAGAGCCGAAAGTCCCGCCCACAGGGATGCGGATGACGTTGATTTTGCTCAGCGGGATGCCGAAAATCTGTCCCAGCAGGATGCGGACGTTGTGGATGGACTGGGTGGTAGCCCAGACGGTCAGGCCCCCATCCGGCTCCGGGCGGCAGACGGCGGTCTTGGGCTCCAGTTGCATATGGTAGATTTTATGGGTGCGGAAGGTCCCCTCCACAACGACGTCCGCCTCGGCGAAGGCTCGGTCCACGTCCCCCTCTTCAATCTGGCGCATACAGGCGATGTTATTCTCAATTGGAATCTCTTTGTCCCCGAAGAGGACGGTCTCGTGGATGGGGACGGCGCCGGGCCGCATGGCCTCTATGGGGTCGGTGAGGACGGGGAGAGGTTCGTAGTCCACTTTGACGGCGCGCGCGGCCTTCTCCGCCAGCGCTTCCGTCTCGGCGGCGACGGCGGCGACGGGCTCCCAGAGGCGGCGGACTTTATCCGCCAGGACGGTGGTATCCCGGTGGAGGACGGCGGGGACGGTCACGATGCGCTGGTTGAAGCGGACGTGGGGCACGTCGTCCCAGGTGATGACGACGGCGCCCAGGGCCTGGGCCTGGCGGGTATCTACGCTCTTGATGCGGGCGTGGGCATACGGGCTGGCGACGATGCGCCCGTAGAGCATCCGGGGGAGCACAATGTCCACCGAATAGAGTTCCCGCCCGGTGACCCGGGCGATGCCGTCCTTGCGGGGGGTGATTTTGCCGACGATATGGAATTCCCTCATATTCATCGCTCCTATCAGAATCTCGCAATGAGGGCCGGGATGTGTTATACTCCCTTGCGACAGAATGCGGAGGTGGCCGATGACGGTGATTGAGAAAGTCTACGAGGGCGGCGATCTGGTCATCCCGCGCCTTCTCCCCCTGGAACTGGGTGTGAAACCGGGGGAGGCCGTCCTGAGCCGCCCCAAGGCCGAAAGTTGTCCGGCGGAAATGGAGAGCCCGGAGCGTCGTCTTGCGGAAGCGCTGGATGCCCTTTACGGAGCCTGGACGGAAGAGGACGAAACGGCGTTTGATCGGGCCAGGGAGGAGATGTGGGCTGGATGGCGATGCCCCAACTGGTCGTAGATACAGACATCATTGTTGATTATCTACGGCGCCGAACCCAGGTCCTGCGGACGGCTTGCCTGCGTTTCTCCTGTGCGCTGACAGCGATTACGCTGTATGAGTTGAAAGCGGTGGGTATTCGTTCCGATCGTCAGGAACGATTGATTTCTATGCTGGCCGAAGTGCTGGACGTTTTGCCTTTTGATCGGAAAAGCGCAGAGGAATCGGCCAGAGTCTGGCGCTTGCTGGCAATCCAGGGAAACCTGATCAACAGAAGGGCTTCCCCATCATCCTGCGCTCCTCCGGACTATACCCATACCCCCTCCCCGATCCGCCCCAGCACCAGTGCCAGCAGGGCCATGCGGACGTAGACGCCGTTGCGGGCCTGGCGGAAGTAGGCGGCATTGGGGAGTGAGTCCACGTCGGTGGCAATCTCATCCACCCGGGGGAGCGGGTGCATGACCGTCACATGGGGGTTGACCCGCTCTATCATCTCCCGGGTGAGAATGTAACTGCCCTTGAGCCGCTCATACTCGGCGGGGTCGGCGAAGCGCTCTTTCTGGATGCGGGTCATGTAGAGGACATCGGCCTCGGCCAGTGCGGCCTCCAGGTCTGTCGTCTCCTCTACCCGCACCCCCTGGGCCCGCAGGTCGGCGACGATGTCGGCGGGCATCCGCAATGGCTCCGGGCTGACCAGAATGAGGCGGCAGTCGTAGTGGCGGTAGACCCAGACCCCGGAGTGGACGGTGCGGCCGAATTTCAGGTCACCGCAGAGGGCGATGGTCAGGCCGTCCACCCGGCCCCGTTCGGCGCGGATGGTGTAGAGGTCCAGCAGGGCCTGGGTGGGGTGTTGGCCGGCCCCGTCGCCGCCGTTGATAACTGGATGCTCGGCGGCCTCCGCAGCCTCCCGAGCCGACCCAATACGGGGATGCCGGATGACGATGACATCGGCATACTGGTCCACAGTGCGGATCGTATCGGCCAGGGATTCCCCCTTAGCGACCGAAGTGGATTCGGCCGATGAGAAACCGATGACCCGCCCGCCCAGACGGTGCATCGCGGTCTCAAAGGAGAGGCGGGTGCGGGTGCTGGGCTCAAAGAAGAGGGTCGCCAGCACATAGCCGCTCAGAATATCCAGAGAAGGGGTCTTCTGGAGGCGGGCCCGAAACTCCCCAGCCACGTCCATAATCTGTTCCAGTTCCTCACGGGTGAATTGTGCACTGTCCAGGATGTCCTTGCCTTTCAGGGTCATCGCGTGCTCCTCAAGCAAGATGCAGGATGCAGGATGCAGGATGCAGGATGCAGGATGCAGGATGCA
>DAOTWL010000297.1:0-16889 GCA_034435875.1 Anaerolineae bacterium | reverse complement strand
TCCCCCCTTGCTCCCCCGAGCAACGCAAGGGGGATCATGACAGACCATCATCCCATCCTTTCCCTGCACCACGTCTGGTTTTCCTACAACGGCGCGCGCGATGTCCTTCAGGACATCTCCCTGGAAGTGCATCCGGGCACCGTCAACGCCGTGCTGGGGCCGAACGGCGCCGGGAAGAGCACGCTCCTGCACCTGATCCTGGGACTGTACTCCCCCCGTCGGGGGGAAATCCGGGTCGGCGGGCGTCCTCTGACCGCTCATTCCCGCCAGAGTCTGAGCCGCCAGATTGCCCTGGTCCCCCAGCGGGAGCACATCCCCTTTGACTTCCGCGTCCTGGAATACGTCCTCCTGGGCCGAACCCCGCACCTGGACTTCCTGCAGATGCCCGGTCCCGAGGACGTTCGGGCCGCCCGGCGGGCCCTGGAGCGGCTGGGGATTGCCGACTTGGCCGACCGGCGGGTCTCCGCCCTGAGCGGCGGCGAGCACCAGTTGGTCCTCATCGCCCGCGCCGTGGCTCAGGAGACGCCCATCCTGCTTCTGGACGAGCCGACGGCCCACCTGGACCTGGCCAACAAACGGCGCATCCTGAGCCTCCTGCGCGGCCTGGCCGCGCAGGGCACGACGATTCTCTTCACCACCCACGACCCCGATACGGCCCTGGCGGTGGCGGATACCTGCATCCTGGTGCGGGCCGGGCGTATCCTCCACCAGGGCCCGGTCGCCGACGTCCTCACCACCGAGAAATTGACCCAGACCTACGAAACCCCTCTGCGCGTCCTCTCCGTGGACGGCACCCGGGTCGTCCTGCTGGATTTCGCCCGCCATTATCGGGAATCGGACGCAGATTCCCGCCGATAAAACGCAGATTTTTTTATCTGTGTTCATCTGCGTTTATCTGCGCTCCGCCATCCCTTTTGCCTCTCCGCCCCAGATGTGCTATAATTTATCCCACATCGCAGACGGTGCCCGGCGCGGGCCGCCGTTTGTGAGCGCGCCATTCTATGACCATCCAGAGGACCAGCGATGCCGGCAACCAAAAGCACCACCGACCGGGCCGAAGCGTACAACCAGGAAGGCTTCCAGGCCTACGCGGATTGGGACATAGAGCGGGCAGTGGAGCGGTTCCAGGCCGCGATCCGTCTCGCCCCCGAGCGGGCCGAATATCACCTCAACCTGGCCCGGGCCTTCTCCCGGGCCGGAGACTTTGACCAGGCCCTGCGAGCATTGGCGGAGTTCCTGCGCCTGGAGCCCGACTCACCCGTCGCCGAGCGGTTTGAGCGCCTCTTCGCGCGCGGCCTGGACGAGGTGGAAACGATCCTGACCGAGAAGATGACCAACAGCGGCATACCGATTGACGAAATCGGCGCCGCGATGCAGATGTGGCTGGAATACCGCATCGCCCTGGGCCGGGAGCCCCTGAACACCCGAAAACCGGAGGCCTGGGCCGCCGCGCTGGATTACACCGTTCGCAAGGTCAACCTGCGCAAAGTCAGCCTGCGGGACATCGCCACCCTCTACGGCACCAGCGACCGGACCATCCGGGAGCGGTTTGAGCAACTGGTCGCCACGCTGGATGTGATGCCCTGCGACTATCGCTACTTCGTCGGCGACCAGAACCCGCTGGACAAACTGGTGGAGGCCGCCGAGTTGCTGGAACAACTGGAAACCCGCTTCCGAGAATCCTGAGACCCCACGAGGACACGGATGTATCCCGATAGTGAAATCCTCTTCCCCCCGCGTTGCATTCCACCCCTGCGCAACCTGCGCGGTGAACCATGGGCCCGATTCATTGACCACCTCTCCCAACTCCCGGATGACCACGAGGACGTCCTGGGCTTCTCCCTGCTGATGATTCAACTGGGTAGTTGCCTGACCTGCAGTATGGACAGTTACCGGGCCTCCCTGGGCTGCTGTACCTGCGCCCGCCGCACCATCGCCGGCTTCAAAGGATCGGACGAAGAACTCATCCAACTCTTTGAGGAGGCCCGCGAAAAGGTGCGGGCCTACCTCGGCGGCGCTCAGCCGGTCCTCCCCCCCGCCGAGGAAGAAGAATCGGACGCGGATTAACGCGGATGGACGCGGATTTCACTATGAACGGGCATCCCGGCATCTATCTGCCCCAACCTGCCGCCCAATCTCATCGCAGAAATCCCGTCCTTTGCCTCCTGGCCTCCTGTCTCCTTGCCTCCTGCTTCCTGGCCTCCTGGGCCTTTGAGTGGACCGGCGAGGAACACCCCGTCAAACAGGCCTACGCCCTGCTGCTCCTGGCCGGAAACCCCTTCCATGCCCAACCCCGCACCCTCCCTTACGAACCCGTCGCCTTCGCCGGTTTCAACCCCTTCGGCATCAACGTCTTCCTGGAACAGGAGGCGGAACTCTGGAAGCGGGAGAAGTCCGTCCAGATGATTGCCGGGGCGGGCTTCCACTGGATCCGCCAGAGTTTCCCCTGGGAGGACATAGAGATTCACGGCAAGGGCGACTTTGAGGACCGGCGCAACGTCCCCTACCGCTCCGCCTGGGAGAAATACGACCACATTGTCGGGCTGGCCGAGCGGTACGGCCTGGAGGTCATCGCCGTGCTGAGTAACCCCCCGGCCTGGTC
The DNA here is from genome assembly GCA_034435875.1 of Anaerolineae bacterium. Lineage (GTDB taxonomy): Bacteria > Chloroflexota > Anaerolineae > B4-G1 > DUEL01 > SpSt-77. Next base: position 14,287 of record DAOTWL010000297.1, on the reverse strand, counting down.
CCGCGCCGACGGCGACGCCCGGGGCACCTTCGCCCCGCCCGATAACCTGGAGGATTACGGCGACTTCGCCTACGCGGTCGCCTCCCGCTACCGGGGCCGCATCCGCGCCTATCAGGTCTGGAACGAGCCCAACATCTACCCGGAATGGGGGGAACAGCCGGTGGACCCGGCGGGCTACACCCGTCTGCTCTGCACGGCCTACCGGCGGATCCAGGAGGCCGACCCGGAGGCCATCGTCCTCACCGGCGCCCTGGCCCAGACCATCGGCTACGACTTCGGGCCCGGCGCGTGGACCGGGATGAACGAGTTCGTCTTCCTCCAGCGGATGTACGAGGCCGGCGCCGCCGCCTGCTTTGACGTCCTGGCCGTCAACGACTACATCCTCTGGTCCGCCCCCACCGACCGCCGGATGCGCCCCTGGGCCGTCACTTACGCCCGCCCCGTCTATCTGCGGGACATCATGGTCGCCAACGGCGATGCCCACAAGCCCATCTGGCTGGCGGAGATGAACGCCAACGCCATCCCCGACGACCCGACCATCCAGGCCTGGGGGGCCTACGGGCAGGTGACGCTGGAGCAACAGGCCCGCTACGCGCCCCTGGCCTACGAGCGCGCGATGCGGGAGTGGCCCTGGGTCGGCGTCATTAACTTCTGGTTCTTCCGCCGCCCCTCGGACGCGGAGCGGGACCAGGCCTGGTACTACTTCCGCATGGCGGAGCCGGACTTCACCCCGCTCCCCGTCTACGATGCGATGAAGGACTACATTGCCGGCCTGACGCCCACCCTCTACCCCGGCACCCACCAGGAAGACCACTGGGCCCTCACCGACAGCGGGGAGTGGGAGACCGTCCGCGACCCGGCGGCGGTGCTGGGGGCCTACCGCCGGGCCTCGGCGCCGGGAGCGACCGTCTCCTTTGTGTTTGAAGGCCGCCACCTGACGCTGACCCCCGGCCCGGTCGCGGGGGAGATAGAGGTACAGATAGACGACAGCGCGCCCCGGCGGCTGGAGATACGCGGCGAACCCCTGCGCCTCTTCTCCTCCCTGCGCAGGGAGAGCCATCGGGTGCGCATCACGCTGCTGAGCGGGCAAGCGGGTATAGATAGCCTGACGGTCCGGTAGTAGCGGTGTTCGGAGTCAGCCACGAAGCGCCGCGGAGTGGCGTTGTTCGGAGTCAGCCACGAAGCGCCGCGGAGTGGCGTTACAAACGGCACTCCACTTCGCTCCGAGCCCTACTACAAACGGATTCTCCGCCAATACCGCTCCGCCGGACTCCCCCCGCCCACTTCCGTCGCGTAGGCCCGGAAGTGGGCCATCAAATCGGCCTCGTCGGCCCAGAAACTGGACATCTGGGAGCGGTAGCAGCGGGCGGCGGCGATTTTTGCCGCCAGCGCCGCCTCGTCCAGCCAGACCACCTCGGGCTCCCAGTCCCCCTCCCCCAGCGCTTCCTCCACCTTCCCGGCCTCCCCCGCATACGGATAGTCCTCGTAGTAGACCAGTGACCGTCCCGTCCGCTCCGCCGCCTGCCGCACCAGTCGGTGGTCCACATGCCGCCCGGCCCCCAGCGGGACGCAGAGGGTCGCCGGGGACGGCAGTTCGGCGATCCGGCGGGTCAGCTCCTCCAGTATCTTCCCGTCCTCTTCCGCCAGCGGTCCCCAGAGGGATTCCCCGTTCGGATAGAGCGAGCGGCCGTCCGGCGCGCGCCGGTAGAGGCCATCCTGGAAGTCCCAGTGGACCGCCACCGCGCCCAGGAGGGCCAGCGCGGCCCGGTCCTCCTCCCGCCGGGCGGCCGGGGCGTCCGTCTCCGCCAGTCCCCAGTACTCGTGGAGCGCCCAAGCGAAGTCGGAGAGGGGGCCTTCGGGGCTCCCCGCGCAGGCCGTCACCCCCCAGACCGTCATCCCGGCCCGCGCCTGCAGCGCGATGCGTCCGCCGCAGGAGAAGACCGCGTCGTCCAGGTGGGGGGAGAGGTATATCCAATCGGGCTGTCCTTGACAATTTTTTGCAGTTGCATATAATTGCATTTGCGACTCCTATCAGAGAGTTCAGAATGACCCACTGCCATACCTTGATGGCCGCATTGCGCCAGCGGGGCTGCCGGATGACCCCTCAGCGGGAGATGATTGTGGAGGCACTGGCCCACGGCGGCCGCCACATAACCGCCGAGGAGGTCCTGGAGATTGTACGGCAGAAAACGCGCGCCGTCAACATTGCCACCGTCTACCGGACGCTGGACCTGCTGGTGGAGCACGGGCTGGCGACCCGCAACGACCTGGGGGAAGGCCGGGTGGTCTACGCGACGGTCCGGCACGGGCCGCACATCCACCTGGTCTGCCGCCGCTGCGGACAGGTGCAGGAGGCCGATGCGGCCCTGCTGGCTTCTCTGACAGCCGCCCTCCAGGAGCAGTACCACTTCTGCTGTGATACGGGCCACCTGGCCCTCTACGGGCTCTGCGAAGAGTGTGAGCGAAACGTGAAGACGTGAAACGTGAAGACGTGAAACGTGAAATCCCGTGAAATCATAGGAGGTTACCATGCTACGGAGGGAAGTACTCCCGTCCCCGGCCCCTATGCATATCCCGGACGGGTTTCTCAGCGTGGGGGTCATCATCGTCTGCTGGGTACTGAGCATCATCGGCATCGGGGTCGCGCTGGCGCGGACCCGGAAGGCCCTGAGGGAGCGGCAGGTGCCGGTCATGGGCGTCCTGGCGGCCTTCATCTTCGCCGCCCAGATGCTCAACTTTACCGTCGTGGGCGGCACGTCGGGCCACTTCCTGGGCGCGGCGCTGGCGGCGATCCTCCTGGGCCCCTGGGCCGCCATGCTCACCATGACCACCGTCGTCGCCATCCAGGCCCTCCTGTTCCAGGACGGGGGACTGCTGGCGCTGGGAGCCAACGTCCTGAACATGGCGGTCATCGGCCCTATGGTCGCCTACGGCTTCTACCGGGGCGTGCGAACCCTTCTGGGCAACCGCAAGGGGAGTACGCTGGTGGCCGGGTTTGTGGCCGCGTGGGTCTCCATCGTGGTCGCGGCCGTCGCCTGCGCGATGGAACTGGGCTTCTCCGGGACCTCGCCCATCGGCATTGCATTGCCGGCCATGGCCGGAATCCACGCCCTCATCGGCATCGGTGAGGGGCTCATCACCGTCGGCGCGCTGGCGCTGGTCACCACCACGCGCCCCGACCTGGTGGAGGCCGAACGGGCTCCTGTTCCCGCCGGGATGCGCTGGGTCTGGGGCGGACTGGCAATCGCGGTCGTACTGACTCTCCTCTCCCCCCTGGCCTCCCCGTACCCGGACGGGCTGGAGTCGGTGGCGGAGAGGTTCGGCTTCATAGAGCGGGCCCAGGAGCCTCTCTACCAGGTCATCCCGGACTACGTCTTCCCGGGCATATCCAACGAGGCGCTGGCGACCATTGCGGCGGGCATCGTGGGGACGCTCATCGTCTACGGTGTCGCCGTCGGCTTGGCCGCGCTCTTCCGTCGGGGGGAACGGGTGGCTTAGGACGGTCGCAGGTCGCAAGGAGCAGGGAGCAAGGAGCAAGTCGGCGGAGGTTTCCCATGCGAAAAGCGATTCTCCTGGTCGGGATGTTGCTGGTTCTGGCCGCCTGTGCCCGGCCGACTGCACCGTCCGAGGGTGGGGCGGGACCGACCCCCGCCCTGGCACCGGTCCGGTTGGAGCCAGGGGAACGGCTTCGGGTCGTCGCCACCACCACCATCGTCGGGGATGTGGTGGCCCGGGTGGGCGGCGACGCCATCCAGTTGACCGTCCTCCTGCCCATCGGCGCCGACCCCCACACGTACGAACCCCGGCCGGCCGACCTGACCGCCGTCGCCCAGGCCCATGTCCTCTTCGTCAACGGCCTGGGCCTGGAGGAGTTCCTGGAGTCCACCCTCCGCAACGTGGGCAATGTCCCCGTCGTGTCCGTGTCCGAAGGCATTCCGCCCCGCGCGCTGGAGGCCCACGAACACGAGGGACACGAAGAAGGAGAAGAACAGCACGAGGGTGAAGAAGTTGATCCCCACGTCTGGATGGACGTGCGGAATGTGATGGTCTGGGTGGAGAACATCCAGAAGACCCTCAGCGCGCTGGACCCGGGGAACGCTTCCCTCTACGCGGCCAACGCCGCCGCTTACCGGGCGGAACTGGAGGAACTGGATGCCTGGATTCTCCAGCAGGTGGCCCAAATCCCGCCCCAGAACCGGAAACTGGTCACCAACCACCCCTCTTTCGGCTACTTCGCCGACCGGTACGGCCTGGAGCAGGTGGCGGCGGTATACCCCATCAGCCCCGGGTCGGAGCCTTCGGCCCGGGAGATCGCCGAACTGGAGGAGACCATCCGGCAGTTTGGCGTCCCCGCCGTCTTCGCCGAGACCACGGTGAACCCGAAACTGGCCGAACAGGTGGCGCGGGATACCGGCATCCGGCTGGTGACTCTCTACACGGGCTCCCTGGGCGGTCCGGGCAGCGGGGCGGAGAGTTACGTGGCGATGATGCGGTACAATGTGGCCGCAATAGTGGACGCACTGAAATAGGGAAATGCACCTCCACGCGCTGGATACGTACCTGCCCGGCGATAGCCCGGTCCATCGGCTGGACCCCCGGGTCAAACTGGTGCTGACGGCGCTCTTTATCCTCACCGCTGCGCTGATGCCCGACCGGGCATGGCTGGCCTTCGGGGTGCTGGAAGGGCTGATCCTGGGGGCTATTCTGGCCTCGGGGGTCGGGTTCGGATTGGTCCAGAAACGGTCGGCGCTGGCCCTGCCCTTCCTGCTGGCCGCGCTGACGGTGGCCCTGGCGCGGCCGGGGGAGGTCGGGCAGGGGCAAGCCCTGCCCCTACCGGGTACGCCCTGGATGATCAGCGAGGCGGGCCTTTGGCGGTTCCTCTCCATCGCCGCCCGGTCGTACCTCTCGGTGCAGGCGGCGGTGCTGCTGGGCGCGACCACGCAATTCCCTGACCTGCTCTGGGGGATGCGGGCGCTGAAAGTGCCCCGCATCCTGGTCGCCGTGGGGGGATTCCTCTACCGCTATCTCTTTGTTCTGGCCGACGAGGCGCGGCGGATGATGCAGGCGCGAGAGGCCCGGTCGGCAGCCCCCAACGGCCGGCGGGGCGGCCGGAGCGTATCCTGGCGGGCCCGGGTGACCGGCGCGATGGCAGGGACGCTCTTCCTGCGGGCCTATGAGCGGAGTGAGCGCATCTGGGCGGCGATGGTGGCCCGGGGGTACGACGGCGAGGTGCGGGTCCTCTCCGCCCCCACCCTCCGCCCGACCGACTGGCGGGCCGGCATCGGCGGTGGGCTGGTGCTCATCCTCATCCTCATCGCTACCTACGGGGTGTTCAGGTAAGGCATATCCGGGGGACTCGCCCGTCCCGGGACAGGGACGATCGGGCAGGGGCAAGCCCTGCCCCTACTGGCGCCGACGGACGTCGGCCTCTCGGGGCCTTCGGCCGGGTCCCCTCCCTTCGTTCGCCACCAGGACGGCCGGCGTCGTCCCTTCGGAAAGCGTCCACGGAGGTTGACGCCCGGCGCCCAGCGCCCCGGCCGGCCGATTTCCCATCGGCGCCGCAAAGCGTAGGGGCAACCCTTGCGGTTGCCCTTCTTGCGCTCGCCCACCCTTGCGGTCGCCCAATCTGATGAGGAGGTCCAATGTGCGAAGCCAAAGTCTATCTGAAAGATGACCCCACCGGACGGCCGGTAATGGAGGAGGTGATCCTGCTCCAACCGGAGGGAGACGAGTTCCTGTTAGTCAACCTGCTGGGGGAGCAGAAACGGGTGCGCGGGCGGATTGAGAAAATTGACTTTCTCCGGCACACCGTCTATTTGACCACGGACGATTGACCACCGACAACTACGGCTTCCGGCTAAGGGATGGTTCATTTTTTAACCGAAATTGGTGACACCTTTGGCGAGCATTAAAAATTCGCCCTACAGGGAAAAGTCACCGCTGATACTGGCAGGAGGCCGATTTTGCCCCCACCCCCCTTTATCCCCCCTCCCCCATCGCTGCGCCGCAACCCCCCTCCTCCCTCCCCCTCTCCCGCTTGCGGGAGAGGGGCCGGGGGTGAGGGCCCCCGCCGAAGGCGAGCGGGCGAGGGGAGGGAGGTGAGGCGGGGTGAGAGCAAAAAGTGTCACCGATTATGAACCATCCCCCGGCTAATTACTTAATTACTGGAGGCTGGCGATTCTTGAAAACGTGCAGAAATCTCCAAAAGGAAGATTCGCCAGAGTCCAGTTAATTACTGATTTAAGGAGGAGTCCATGCACAACCCCACTTCTGGAGATGACCTTGCCCGGCTGCGGCTTCTGCTTCCCCACTGGATAGAGCACAACGAGGAGCATGCGGGGGAGTTCCGGAAATGGGCCGAGCGGGCCCGGGATGCCGGAGAACTCCACGTGGCCGACCATCTGCTCACAGCGGTCCAGAAAATGGCCCAGGCCAACGCGGCGCTCCAGGGTGCGCTGGACCATCTGGGTGGCGCGCCCACCTCGCCGGAACACGAACACCCCCATCCTCACGCGCACGGGTAGAAAGGAGTGGGCGTTCGGTCTATGCAACCGGTGATTGAGATTCGGGATTTCCACCTGACCTACCCGGACGGACGGGAGGCGCTGCGGGGCGTCCATCTGACCCTGAGGGAAGGGGAAAAGGTGGCACTGGTGGGGCCGAATGGGGCCGGGAAATCCACCCTGATGCTGGCTGTCGTTGGCCTGCTGAAGGGGAAGGGGACTCTGCGCGTCTTCGGGGAGGACCTGCACGATGGCAACGCGCGCCGTCTGCGGGCTCGTCTCGGCCTGGTTTTCCAGGACCCGGATGACCAACTGTTTTCGCCCACCGTCTTTGACGACGTGGCCTACGGGCCCCTCTACGCGGGATTACCCGAGCCGGAGGTCCGCCGAAGGGTTACCTCTGCGCTGGCCCAGGTAGGGCTGGAAGGGTTTGAGGGACGACTATCGCACCACCTGAGCACCGGGGAGAAGAAGCGGGCCGCCGTCGCCACCGTCCTGGCAATGCAGCCCGAGGTGCTGTTGCTGGACGAACCGTCGGCGGGGCTGGACCCCCGCGCCCGCCGACGGCTGATAGAGGTCCTGCAGGCCCTCCCGCAGACTATGCTGGTCACCACCCACGACCTGGGGCTGGTGGCGGAACTCCTGCCCCGAACAGTGGTGATGGACGGCGGGGTCGTCGTCGCCGACGGCCCTACGGCGGCCCTCCTGGCTGATGGCGAACTGCTGGAGCGGCACGGGCTGCGGTGATGGGCGTCCCGGGCCCTTCCGAAAATGCCCGGCACATAGCCCGGTGGGAAGATTCTGCGGCGGCCTTCGGCCGCCGCAAATCTTTCACCCCACTTGACAACCTTTGGAAGATAGTTATAATTGGGAACGCTGTGATCCCACAACGAGAGGAGGTGAACAGGGCGTGGCGCGAGTTGTTGCCGAAGAAGGGGAATCCCTGGATTCCCTGATGCGTCGTTTCAACAAAAAGGTCCAGAATGAGCGCATCCTCTCCGAGATTCGGCGGCGCCGGTTCTACGAACCGCCCACCATTCTCCGGAAGCGCCGAAAGGCGGCCAAGCTGCGCAAGAGCCGCCGAACCACCATCCGCAGTCTCCAACGATACGGTTAATCCGTTCATAACCGGTTGCCGGCCATGATTTACGGTGAGCGGGTCCGTCTGCGGGCCATAGAGCGGTCCGACATCCCTACCTTTGTCCGCTGGTTCAACGACCCGGAGGTACGCCGGTATCTGCTGATGTACGCGCCGCTCTCTTCCGCCCAGGAGGAGCAATGGTTTGAGGACATGCTCCAGCGCCAGGGGCGGCGGGAGGACTTCGTTCTCATCGTGGAGGCCCGGGTGGGGGACGAGTGGGTCCCCATCGGCAACGTCGGCCTGCACCGGATCAACTGGAAGGACCGCGGGGCCGCGTTCGGCATCGCCCTGGGGGAGAAGGCGTACTGGGACCAGGGATACGGGACTGACGCGACCCGCACGATGCTCCGTTTCGCCTTTGAGGAACTGAACCTCCACCGGGTGGAACTGGAGGTCCTGGACGAGAACGTGCGGGCCCGCCGCTGCTACGAAAAGGCCGGCTTCCGCTACGAAGGGACGCGCCGACAGGCCGCCTTCTCCGAGGGCCGGTACCACGATTCCCATATCATGTCCGTTCTCCGGGAGGAGTTCCAGGAATGGGGCTAAAAGACCGTCTCCAAGAGGACCTGAAAGAGGCGCTGCGGAATCGGGACGAACGGCGCAAGGCCGTCATCCGGATGGCGCTGGCGGCCATCCAACTGGCCGAGGCGGATCACGGGGGCGAACTGGATGAACCATCCCTGATCGCCGTGCTCCAGAAAGAGGTCAAGCGGCGCCAGGAGACGATTGAGGAACTGCGGGGAACCCCTCGCGCAGACCGGCTGGCAGACGAAGAGGCGGAACTGGCCATTCTGGAATCCTATCTCCCGAAGATGCTGAGCCGGGAAGAGATTGCGGCGGAGGCCCGCGCCGTCATCGCTCAGGTGGGGGCGACCGGCCCCCGGGATATGGGCGCCGTCATGCAGGCCCTGATGCCCCGGATGAAAGGGCGCGCCGACGGCCGACTGGTCAACGAGGTCGTGCGGGAGTTGTTGACCGGATAGGGCCGGGGCGTTGCCCCCGCGCTGGAGCAAGAAAGCGACCCCCGGCGGGTCGCTTTTTTCTGAAAAATACGGCGAGATTGGCAGCGGTGTTCGTCGTCCGCCACGCAGCGCAGCGGAGTGGCATCCAAAACGGCACTCCCCTTCGTTCCGTGCCTCACTACGAACGACTTTTCAGACAAGTCTGTCTGAGAGAAGGCAATCCTCCTCAAGAGAGGTGTCCTATGACATCCCTAACCCGTTGGCGGCTGATACCTGCGTTGCTGTTCGTACTGGGAATCGGCGCAGCCTGTGCCCTGCCAGCGGCGGTTCTCCCCAGCCCCACTCCGGCGCCGACCATCCCTCCCACGGCGACCGCCGCGCCGCCGGTCCTGCCCACCGTCCCCCCGGAGGCGTTCAACGCCTTGGAGGCCCAGGTAGAGGCCGTCTACGCGCAGGCCGCCCCGGCCGTAGTCAACATCACTTCCCGCATCATCACCTATGACATCTTCATGCAGCCCATCCCCCAGGAGGGGACGGGGTCCGGGTTCCTCTACGACAACCGGGGACATATCGTCACCAACTACCACGTGGTGGAGGGGGCGAACGAGGTCGTGGTGACCCTCGCCGATGGGCGCTCGTTCCCGGCGGAGGTTGTTGGGGTGGATCCGTCGTCAGACCTGGCGGTCATCCGCATTCCGGCGGAGAATCTGCCGGCCCCGCTCCCGCTGGCGGATTCGGGCCAGTTACGGGTGGGGCAATTCGTCATCGCCATCGGCAGCCCCTTCGGGCAGGTGGGGACGATGACGCTGGGGGTCATCAGCGCGCTGGGGCGGGTCATCCAGAGCCCCGACGGCCGCTTCATCGGGGAGGCCATCCAGACCGACGCCGCCATCAACCCCGGCAACTCCGGCGGCCCCCTGCTGGACCTGCAGGGACGGGTCATCGGGGTGAACTCCCAAATCATCAGCCCCAGCCAGGCATCGGCGGGCATCGGATTCGCCGTCTCCTCCAACACCGTGCAGCGGGTGGTGCCGCACCTCATCGCCGAGGGACGGTATCCTCACCCCTGGCTGGGCGTAGAGGTCCTCTCCCTGACCCCGGAATGGGTCCAGGCGCTGCGGAGGGTCGGTATGGAGATGCCGGTGGAGGAAGGCTTGCTGGTGTTGAGCGTGGTCCGGGGCGGACCGGCAGACCGGGCAGGGATCCGGGGCGGAAGCCAGATTGCCCGCATCGGAGGGTACCGGATTCCGGTCGGCGGCGACATCATCACTGCCATCAACGGCCATCCGGTGCCGACGCTGCGGGAACTGAACGTCTATCTGGACTCCCAGACGCGGGTGGGAGAGACGGTAGAGGTGACCCTCTTCCGGGGAGGGCAGGAGATGAGGGTGAACGTCACGCTGGCGGAGAGGCCGCAGTAGCGCAAGATGAATCTTGCGCTCCGCCGCCGCTATGCCCCCAGGAACCGTCGGCGCTGCTCCGGGGTCAGCAGAGCCAGCAAGTTGGGAATCTCCGGTTGCTTCTCTGGCGGGACTCCATCCAGGAACGTGCGGATGGCCTGGGCGGCGGGAGCCGTATCCGGCTGGGATTCCAGGCGAGCCAGCAGTTGGTCCACCTGGCCGACGGTCAGCGAGCCCAGCAGGGAATCCGGAGAGACGCCTACAGCGTTCAGCGTCTGGAACAGATTCCGCAGGCCGGTGACCGAAATGCCGCGCTTTTCCAGTTCGGGCGCGATGTAATCGCCGAAGAAGCGGGCATCCAGGATGGACTTGCGCCCCGCCTCCACCTCCCGCATCTCCTTCCAGAGATTGCGCCCCTTGACCAGCCCCTCAATGATGTTGTGGACCAGTTCGGTCCCGCCCCAACCGATGATTCCTGCCGTGAGGAGCCAGTCAATCAGCGTGCCGACGGTGAACTGATCAAAAATGCCGCCGACACTGGACGTGAACAGCAGCAGGTTGGAGAAGAGGACGTCAAACCCCAGCAGACGGAACAGGCGGACGTTGGTGAGGCCGATAATGAGGACGGCGACCAGCGTGCCCAGCCACTGGGACCACGCTTTCTTGGAACGGACGTAGGCCGGGGCGGAGGGGTTGAGGACCCCTTTTCGGTTCGGCCAGACGCCGGGGGCTTCCCAGCGGTCCCAGAAAATTTCCAGGATCCGCTCCACAAAAGTGGCGATGGCGATCAGCGGGGCCAGAGTGATCCAGAGGACATCTGCGGGGGCCTGGCCCCCTTCCTGCCCGATGGGGGCCGCCCAGACGACCCCAGGGAGCGCCACCAGGAGCAACACCCAGGCCATCGTTCGTAACCCCGTTGATGGGCGCATAAGTCTCCTTTGCCTGGCGGGTAGACGGCCCTCCGCTTCGCTTCGTGCCTTACTACGAACGGCTTCAACGGCACTCCGCTTCGCTTCGTGCCTTACTACGAACGGCTTCAACGGCACTCCCCTTCGTTTCGTGCCTTACTACGAACGAGACGGCCCTCCGCTTCGCTTTGTGCCTTACTACGAACGGCGCACAGGTCTCCTATCCTAACGCGTGCGCCGTCGCCACTCGTCTTGCAATTCCAGGGTCTCCACTCCGCTTCCTAATGCCAGGAACTGTCGCAGCAGGCGGGTAAATCGGGCCGCCTCATCCAGCATCGGGAAGTGGAACGAGTCCTCCAGAGAGACCAGATAAACGTTCTCTTCCCAACGGTTTACCCAATTTTCTTCTGGGGGGCGAATCAGCGGGTCGTTCTTTCCATAGACCAGGAGCACCGGGAAGGGGAATGACTCCAGGTCGGGGCGCAGGTCCTCCGTCCAGACCGTCTGGATGCTGCGGATGATGGCGTTCAGGTCGGTCTTGTTGGCCTCCATCTGGACCTCCGGGTAGGCGGAGGCCTGACGGCGGCCCAGGATGCGGCTGAGCCATTCCCCATTGTGATGGTTGGAAAAGGTCGCCAGCGGGGGAGCGATCGCCGTCCCCACCAACGGGGTGCTGACCGCCACCAGCCGGTCCACCCGCTCCGGCGCCCGGGCCGCCAGGCGGATGGCCACCACGCCCCCCAGTCCATGCCCCACCAGGACCGCCCGGGAAACACCCATTTCCTCCATAAACTGCTCCACCTGATCCACGTACGCGCTCAGCGAATAGCCGTCCTGCCGGCGGTCCGTATCCCCAAACCCCCAGAGGTCCAGCGCGTAGGCCCGATAGCGCTCGGAGAGGTCGTCCATCGCCGACATCCAGTAGCGCCAGGAGCCAAGCCAACCGTGGATGAAGATGATCGGTCGGCCTCGCCCGATGGCCTCGTAGTGGACCAGTTTACCCTCGATAATGACCGCGCTCATATCGCGTATCGCTGATCGCGTATTGCTGTCGCCGATCGCTAACGCCTATCGCTGATCGCTTATCGCTTCGTCCCTTTGACCTGCGCTTCGCGTTTCCCGCTTCACTATTTACGTGTGGCGGTTCAGGATATCCCGGACCTGCTGAATTAACTCGTCAGGGGCGAAGGGTTTGAGAATGTACTCCTCGGCCCCGGATTCCAGCCCCTGCTGGATTTCGGAGTCCTGACCTTTGGCAGAAAGGAAGACAACGGGGAGCGATGCTGTCTGCGGATTCTCCTTCAGCCGACGGCAGGCTTCATACCCGCTCATCCTGGGCATTCGCACATCCAGGAGAATCAGGTCGGGCCTCTCTGCTTCCGCAACCTCCACGGCCTCTGCGCCGTTGGTGGCCAGGAGGACGTCAAAACCGGCAAATCGCAACGTGAAAGCAATGAGTTCCCGAATGTCCTTCTCGTCCTCAGCAACCAGAATGCGAGACATATTCCTCCTTTTACGCCGTTGCCGGTTGAACCAGTGCGGAAATCTCCCGGACAAATTCGTCTATGGCAAACGGCTTGGTCAAAAATCGCACCGCCCCCAGGGCCAGCACTCGCTGCTCCTTCCACTCCTCGTCCGTCACACTCCCACTCATCATCACCACCGGAATATCCCGGGTGCGCGGGTCGGCCTTGAGATTGCGCAGCACCTGATAGCCATCCACGTCCCGCAGTTTCAGGTCCAGCAGGATCAGCGCGGGATGGGTCTCACGCGCAATCTGGATGGCCCGTTTCCCCTGCCCGGTGGTCTGGACGCTGAACCCATGGCGGCGCAGCGCCTCCCGCATCAGCGATAGGTTGTCCTGGTCATCATCCACGACCAGGATAAGCCCTTGCCGATAGAGCACTCGCCGCACCAGTTCTATCAACCGTTCCTCATCTATGGGCTTCCCCAAATAGTCCACCGCCCCCAACCGGAGCCCTTTCTCCCGTTCGGGAACAACGGAGACCACGATGACCGGAATGTGGGCAGTCCGGGAATCCCTCTTTAACCGCTCCAGGAGCGTGAACCCGTCCATATCGGGCAGGAGAATATCCAGGGTGATGAGGCTGGGCTGGATTTCGCGAACCATCCGGAGCGCCTCCTCGCCCCGCCCGGCGATTTGCACTGCATACCCCTCGCGCTCCAGATGAATCCGAATCAGGTTGGCAATATCCGCCTCGTCCTCCACCACCAGCACCGGGGTGCCCGGAGACGGCGCCGGAGGGGGTGTCCCAGCCCGGGCCGTCGCCAGGGGGAGGGTGAAAGTAAACGTGCTCCCCTCGCCCAGTTCGCTTTCCACCCAGATTTGCCCCCCGTGCATCTGCACCAGGGACGCGGTGATGGGCAATCCCAGACCGGTGCCGGGCGTCTCCTGGACCAGCGGGTCATCGGCGCGGAAGAAGCGGTCAAAGATTTTCCGCTGGTTCTCTTTGGAGATACCGATGCCGGTATCAGCAACAGAGACTTCCAGCATATCCCCGTTGGGGTGGGCGGAGACGGTCACCCGGCCCCCGGGCGGGGTGTACTGGATGGCGTTACTGACCAGGTTGGTGAGAATCTGGGCCACCCGGTTGCTATCTCCCCAGACAGGCGGCAGGTCAGCGGGCACATCAATCTGGAGGGTGAGCCCCTTGCTCTGCGCCCGTCCCCGGAGAGTGTGGGTCACCTGCTCCACCACTTCGTGGATATGGACGGCCCGCAGGTCCAATTTCATCCGTCCGGACTCAATTCGTGAAATGTCCAGCAGATCGCTCACCAGCGCGACCATCCGTTCGGCATTGTTGCGGATGATGCTGATGAAATGTTTCTGCTGGTCGCTCAGAGGGCCGGCCATCCCCAGCATCAGCAGGTCAGCATAGCCCTTGATGGAGGTCATCGGCGTGCGCAACTCGTGGGAGACGGTGGAGATAAACTCGGTTTTGGCCCGATCGGCCTCTACCTCAGCGGTGATGTCCCGGAACACCGAAACGGTGCCCAGGTACTCCGTCCCCCGGATGACCGGCGCGGCGTGGACGCTGACAATCCGGTCGCCCAGTTGGAGCCGTTCAGCGACGAAGTCCTCCGGGGTCCGGTCCGCCGGGTGGGCCGCCCAGTCCTCCAGCGCGGCCAGCCATTTGCGGCCCCCCACGCCGTAGAGCCCCAGCATCTCCCGGATGCTCCGTCCGATCACCTGCTGGCGGGGGATTTCCAGCAACCGCTCGGCCGCCGGGTTGAAGAGGACAATCCTCCCTGAAGCATCCGCGTAGAGCACCCCGTCAGCAACACCGTCCAAAATGGCCTGGCTCTTGGCGGCCTCCACCTGTTGCTGTTTGAGCATCGCTCCCAGGTCTTC
>DAOTWL010000296.1:0-22304 GCA_034435875.1 Anaerolineae bacterium | reverse complement strand
GCCTGGGGGGATTCTCTTCACCACCTCCTGCTCCGGTGCGGTTTCCGCTGACCTTTTTCAGAAAATCCTCTTCGGTGCGGCCCTGGATGCGGGCCGGGACGTGCAGATTATCGGGCACCTGCATCAGGGGAGCGAGCACCCCGTCGCGCTGAACTTTCCGGAGGGGACGTATCTGAAGGGATTCATCTGCCGTGCGCTGTAAACAAGCGCAGGACAACTCCTGTGGAGTTGTCCTGCGCAGGAATCCGGCAAGGGGATCCAACGGTTAGAAGGAGGAGGAGGGGGTTGTGGGCGTGGAGGAGTTATTCCCCCAGCCCGGGCAGCGGAAGCCCCGGCCGAAGCCGAAGCCCCGACCGAAGCCTCGCCCCATCGGGAAGTACCCCTTCTCCAGCCCCTCCAGGAGCCAGTCCGCCTGCTCCTGGGTCATCCGCCCGTCCTCCACGGCCTGGCGGATGGCGTCCTTCATTTGCTGGACCCGGGCCGCCTGCGCCGCCTCATGGACTTTCTGGATGTCCACGCCCTTCTCTTGGGCGATCTCCTCCAGGGTCTTGCCGGAGTGGAGTTCGGAGAAGAGTTGCTCGGGAGTCATCCCCAGCGCCCCGGCGACGGCGTCAAAGGTGGCCCAGGAGCCGCCGAAACCGCCGAATCCCCGGCCGAAGCCGAAGCCCCGACCCCAGCCCGGCCCCAGGCCCTGTCCCTGACCGAAGCCCGGGGTTGGCGGGGTGGGTGGCGGATTCCCCTGGGCGAACGCGGGGGCGGCCATCAGCAGGCCCAGCAGGCCCAGCAGGGCGACCATTGCCAGTGCGGCTCCAATTCCCAGTATCTGTCCGGTTCTCTTGCTCATCGGTACCTCCTGGATATTTGGGCTCAACCGGCCTTCCGCCGATTGGCGTCCCCAGTATATCCGGGAAGTGTGAAGAAATTGCGAAGAGGGTGTGAATCCCGTGTGAATTCATCTACAGCGGGGTTAAACAAAATATATTTTTCATTCCGGCTTCAAGACTACGGATAATAGCGGACCTCCCACCTCTCCAGGGGTTCCGCCTTTCCCTCATCCAGTCGCCAGCCCTCCTCCAGACGCACCATCTGCCACTCAGTGGCATAGACGACAGCGATGACCCGACCGTCCACATTGTCCAGGGCCCGCACCTGCGCAGCGACGGCGGCCTGGTCTCCCTCCTGCGCGGTCACCCGCACCGCGCCCACTTCCACCCGCAGCGTGGTGGCAAACCCCAACGCCCACTCCTCGTAGGTCCGGACCGACTGCGCGGCAGGGGAGAGCAACCGGTACGCCATCGGCAGGTCCCGGTCGTTCAGCGCAAGGTAAAAAGAAGCCAGCGCGTGGACTGGGGTATCATCGGGGTAGGCGTGGGGACGGTCCCGGTAGAACCAGGCGTACCGGTCCCAGGTCCAGGCGTAGCGGGCGCCGTCCCAGGTGTAGATGACTTCCCAAACCAGGTCACCCTCAGGCCTCCAGCGGACAACCACCTCGTCCGCCAGGTCCCCGTCCCGGTTCTCCAGGTGGATGCCACCTTTCCCCTCAAACCCGGCCAGCAGGGCGTACCGTTCCCCCTCCCAGACAAAAATATGCAGGAGGGTCGCACCGGCCTGAGTGTGCCCCCAGATGACGATTTCCGTCCGTCCATCGGCGTTCAGGTCACGGACCTCCAGTTCGCAGGTCGGAAACTCGCCCAGTCCCCGGTCCTCCGCGCTCTCGGGAGGGATCAGGTCATGCCGGTTCGGGCCGTCCAGGACGAACCCCTGGAGACGGGGGGGCTCGCCGGAAGCGAGGTAGAGCCCCACCCATTCCAGGTCGGGGTCGTTATCGGTGTTCTCCTGGCGCATACAGAGGGGCTGGATGCCCGAGCGGGCCGCATGGGACGCCCCCGCCTCTACTGTGGCCTGGATCGCGGCCGGTTCGGGCGGCAGGGGTGTCGGCGCGACCGTCGGCGGAATAGAGGGGACGGGTGTGCAGGGGAGCGGAGGGGCCGGGGTGCAGGTGACCGGAACGACGGGCGGGCAGGTCGGAGCAGGGGACGTAGAGAAAGGAAGACAGGCCACCCAGATGAGCGTGGCAGCGAACAAGAAGAGAAGACGCCCGGCATGCCCGGAGCACCGGGTACAGCGCCAACGGACCGAGAGCGAAGATTCGGGCATCCTGTTCCCCCCGGGTAATCATTCAGCCTCACCCCTCCCTCGCCGCCTGCGGCGGTATCCCCTCCCGGTAGCGGCGAAGGGCCAGGCCAACGGCCACGGCCTGAAAGGCCTCGCCTCGCAGGGCCCCCCGAAGGGGCTCGCCCGAGGCGCCGCTGGGGGGTGAGGTGAGGAGGCTGAATAGATACCTCCCTGGAAGTGATGGCTGTATTGTACCTGACAAAGGGCAGAAGGGCAACCTTTCGCGTTCTGGAGTGTAAACGAATTTGGGGGCGGAATTTTTGCCATGCTCAACGGTTCGTGGTACACTTCTGGCAAAGCCTTCGCCGTTTCCACTGAGCCAGGAGTCTTCTCCTAATGAACGCCCGTGAACGTGTGCGTGCTGCGCTCTCCCACCGCGAGCCGGACCGGGTGCCCATAGACCTGGGCGGGACCCCCGTCACCGGCATCAGTGCCGTTGCCTACGCGCGCCTGAAGCAGTACCTGGGGCTGGACGGGGAACCCGTGCGCGTGGCCGATATTCTCCTCCAACTGGCTGAGGTGGAGGAGCCGGTCCGCCGCCGCTTCGGGGTGGACGTGATCGGCCTGCCTGTCCTGGAACCCCTCCCCGGCGTCCGCAACACCCGCTGGAAGCCCTGGCGACTTCCCGACGGCTCCCCCGCCCTCATCTCCGCCGACTTTGAGCCCGAGGTGACTCCGAAAGGCGATCTGCTCATCCGCGCCGCCGACGGCTCCATCTCCCACTGGATGGCCGCCGGGACATACCACTTCGTGCCCCGCGATGCCCCTCTGGCCGACGCCACCCTCGCCGACCTGGAGCCCTGGGAGCCGCCCCGTCTCTCCGAAGAGGAACTGGACTTCCTGCATCGGGCCGCCCGTCACCTCTACGAGGAGACAGAATATGCCCTCGTCGGCTGGTTCGGAGGAAGCCTGTTTGAGGGCGCCCAGTTCGCCCGGGGCTGGGTCCGCTGGCTGATAGACCTGAAGCGAAACCCCGATTTCGCGGCCGCGCTGGTAGCAAAACTGGCCCGGGCCGCGCGGGAGAACCTGGAGCGATACCTGGACGCGGTGGGGGAATATTTGGATGTAGTGGGCTTTGGGGACGATTTCGGGACCCAGCAAGGGTTGCAGATTCCCCCCGAGGTCTATCGGCGCCTGTTTCAGCCCTACCAGCGGGAGTTGTACGGCCTGGTCCATGCCCGCACGCGCGCCCGGGTCTTTCTCCACAGTTGCGGTTCGGTCTACGACCTGATCCCCGACCTGATAGAGGCCGGGGTGGACATCCTCAATCCGGTGCAGACCTCGGCGGCGAAGATGGAGCCGGAACGGCTGAAGCGGGAGTTTGGGGACCGGCTGGTTTTCTGGGGCGGCGGGTGTGATGGGCAGGGATTGCTCCCCTGGGCCACCCCGGAGGAGGTAGAAGCGGACGTGCGCTATCGCCTCTCCGTTTTTGCACCGGGGGGTGGCTACGTCTTTGCCCCCATCCACGACCTCCAGCACGACATCCCTCCGGCCAACATCACCGCCATGTACGACGCCGCGCGCCGCGGGCGACTATAACCGTTCTCACACCAGGACACAAAGACACAGCATCTAGGGCGAAAAGGCCAAACTTGGGGAGGCTCTTTGTGTCTTGGGGGGAGAACCCCGTGTTTCCCATTTTTCCAGAGCGCGGTATAATTGGAGCGCATCGCTTGGGTTGAGGAAAGAGCATGCCGTCCATTTTTCCGTTCACTGCCATCGTCAACCAGGACCTGATGCGCCGGGCGCTGGTCCTGAACGCCGTCTACCCTCAGATCGGAGGGGTGTTGATTCGCGGCGAGCGCGGGACGGGCAAGTCCACCGCCGCCCGCGCCCTGGCCGCCCTGTTGCCGGAGATAGAGGTCGTTGCCGATTGTCCGTTCTCCTGCGACCCCGACCAGCCTGCCACCTGGTGCACCCTCTGCCGGGAACGGGCCGCCGCCGGAGAGGAACTCCCCCGCGCCCGCCGCCGCACCCGTTTCGTGGACCTCCCCGTCAGCGCGACGGAGGACCGGGTGGTCGGCACCCTGGATATTGAACGGGCCATTCAGAAAGGAGAGCGCCATTTTGAGCCCGGGGTCCTGGCCGCCGCCAACCGGGGCGTCCTCTACGTGGACGAGGTCAACCTGCTGGACGATCACGTGGTTGACATTCTGCTGGACGCGGCCGCAATGGGGGTCAACGTGGTGGAGCGGGAGGGCATCTCGTTCAGCCACCCGGCCCGCTTCATCCTCATCGGGACGATGAATCCGGAGGAGGGAGACCTGCGCCCTCAACTTCTGGACCGCTTTGCCCTCTGTGTGGACATTAAGAGTGTTCACGACCCGGCGGCGCGAATGCTCATTATGGAGCGCAACCTGGCCTTTGAGAGCGACCCCGAGGGCTTCTACGAGGAGTGGCGGCCGCGCGAGGAGGCCCTCTCCCGCGAGATCGGCCGCGCCCGCCAACTCCTGCCTCAGGTCCGCCACACCCGGGGCGACCTGGCGGTCATCGCGGCGATGATGGCCGAGATGCGGGTGGACGGCCACCGGCCCGACATGGTCATCCTGAAGACGGCCCGGGCCAACGCGGCCTTTGAGGGACGCACCCACATCACCGACCGGGACATTCTCCTGGCCGCCGAACTGGCCCTGCCCCACCGCCTCCGGCGCCACCCCCTCCAGCCGGTGGAGGCGACGCTGGATCATCTGGGGGAACGGCTGGCTGAGGCCCGCGTCCAGGTGGCCAAAAAGGACCCTTCGCTGGCAGAGGAGGTTGTGGACGAGGAAGCCCCCCTGGAGAAAAAAAAACGCCCGTAGAGGTTGAGACGGGGGAGATGCCCTCCTCCGAGGGGCCAGAGCGGCCGCGCGAGCCCGTCCTCCAGAACATCCCCCGGTGGCCCTCCGAGGGGCAGTGGTGGGAAGGGGGAAAGAAGATTGCCACGGGTGAGTCCTTTACCCCCCGACGGCTGGATACCCCTCTGGACCGGCTGACCCGCTCCGGGACCGGTCGGCGCAGCACGACCCGCACCGACGAGCGACGTGGGCGGTACATCCAGGCCCGCCCCTCTCCCGAAAATCCTGACGACCTGGCCTTTGACGCCACGCTGCGGGCCGCCGCGCCCCACCAGAGCCGCCGTCGCCGGCCCGGCGGGCCCGCGCTGGTCGTCTGCCCGGAGGACTACCACCGCAAAGTGCGCGTCCGCCGCATGGCCAACCTCATCCTCTTCGTGGTGGACGCGTCATGGTCTATGGCGGTGGCGGAGCGGATGGAGGCAACCAAAGGGGCCGTGATGTCGCTGCTCACCGATGCCTATCAGCGTCGGGACCGGGTGGGGGTGGTCGTCTTCCAGAAAAACGGCGCCCGGCTGGTACTGCCGCCCACCCGCAGCGTGACCCGGGCCCAGAAAGCGCTCCAGGACGTCCCGGTGGGGGGCAAAACCCCCCTCTCCGCCGGGCTCCATCTGGCCTACGAGGTCATCACCCGGGAACTCCGCCAGCACCCCGACCTGATGCCCCTGATGGTGCTCCTCACCGATGGGGCCGGCAATGTCTCTATGAGCGACCTGCCGCCCCAGGAGGAGGCCCACCGGATTGCCGAATTCTTCCCCCAGGCCCACATCCGGTCGGTGGTCATCAACATGGAGCACGAGTCCTTTGACCAGGGGCTGGCCCAGGCGCTGGCAGACCACCTCCAGGCCCCCTGCTACCGGCTGGAGGAACTGCGGGCCGACGCGCTCCTGGAGCGGGTGCGGCGGGAACTGGATGCAGGAAGCAAGATGCAGGATGCAGGAAGCAAGATGCAGGATGCAGGAAGCAAGATGCAGGAAGCAAGATGCAGGATGCAGGAAGCAAGATGCAGGAAGCAAGATGCAGGAAGCAGGAAGCAAGATGCAGGATGCAGGAAGTAAAAGGAGAAATCGTATGACAGAGCAAAAGTGGCCCCAGATTCAATGCACGGTGAAAGACTTCGGTCCCATCCGCGAGGGAAGTTTTGACCTGGCCCCGCTGACGGTCTTCATCGGCCCCAACAGGAGCGGGAAGACGTACGCGGCGACATTGGCCTACTTGTTCGGGCAATCCCTGTGGGAGACTTTACGTTTAGAGTCTTTTTTTAACATCACAGATTCCGCAATCATCGCTGACCCCGAAGGGTTTGCTATTCTTGCCGGGTGGCCCCGTCGGGCAACCGATTTTTTGGAGCACCACCTTCCACAGTATTTTGGCCAGGAGATGGGCCTGATCGTTCGCCGAGGAAGCGATTCGCTGGAAATCGGTGTCCAAATAGGGGACATCCCCCTTCAGATTCAAGGAATCTGGCAGCAAGAGACGGCTTGGAAATGGATGCACCGGGGGTGGGACCAGATTTGTTTGCGCCCTTTCCTGTTCCCACGTCGTCGCAGCAAACTGCCACAAATTTTGGAGCTAGACTGGCGAGAGTTCTCTCAGGTCTTGCAACGGGTTGTGGGATTTCCCCCAACGATTTGTTATCTTCCCGCGGCGCGCGCCGGACTGCTGCAGGGCTGGAGAGTGCTGGCCGCAATGGCCATCCGGCTGGTCCGGAGAGAATTGGGCCTCCGACGCATAGAGGCGACGCCCTATGCCGGAGTGGCGGGGGACTTTCTATTAACACTGGCGGAGGAGAGATCACCCTATTGGGCTTGGTGGAAAGAGCCAGGAATAAGCAAAGACCAAACGGCGGTAACTGATTTGCTGGAGAAAGAAATCCTGCACGGATATATAGACTGGCTTTCTCCTGAAGAGCCGGAGTTGATGCTTTTCCAGAAGGGGATGCAGATTCCTCTGACGGCCATTTCCTCCGGCCTGGCCGAATTGGCGCCGCTGGATCTTCTGCTCAGAAAGAAGATTATCGGCCCCGGAGACTGGCTCATCATAGAGGAGCCGGAGGCCCATCTGCATCCGGAGAACCAGCGGCGCATCGCTACTCTGATGGTGCGGCTGGTGCGGTGGGGCGTGCGGGTGCTGTGTACGACCCATAGCGACATTATCCTCCACCAGATCAGCAATCACCTGCTTCTGGAGGAGGTCCTGAAGAAAGGCCGTCAACCGGAAAGCCTGGACCCGGAGTGGGACCGACTGGGATATGACGAAGTGGGGGTTTATCTCTTCCGGCTGGAGGATGACAGCTCCGTCATTGAGCCCGTTGTGCCGGAGCCCGGCTTCGGCATCCCGGAGGACGAATTCGTCCGCGTGGCGGAGGCCATCGGCGATCAGACCTATAGCCTTATAGACCTGATAGAATCTGATTAAACGGAGCATCCCGATGTCCCTCGCCGGCGACTTCCGGAAACTCCACCGCAATTGTCACCCACCATGCCTGGTCTCGCGGTGCTCTAAGGAGGGATGCGAACTGCCCATTGGAGAACCGCACCGATTCATCTGTGTGGACGCGGATGTCTGTGGGGCCTTTCCGTCGCAGGAGAAGCATCCGGATTACGTGATTCTGGATTCGGAGACGCCCCAGTGGGTGATTGTGGAGATGAAAAGTCGCACTGTAAAGCCCAGTGACATCAAAAAGAAGTTCACCGCCACCACTTACATTCTTGCCAACGACCAGAGGTTTGCCCTTGATGTGGCCCTGTTGACTCCGGTGGTTTTGTACCAACGTATTCACAAGCAGGACCTCACCGTCTTACGGAATCAGAAAGTTTCTTTCATAGGCAGGCGTCATCTCATCCGTCTGCACAGGTGTGGAACGCCCCTGGCGAATATTCTCATAACCTGACGGAGGGAGAAAATGACCGAAGCAGTACGCGTCTGGGCGGAGCCTCTCAGGGCGTTCTGCGAACGGGTCTTCCGGAAACTGGACGTGCCGGAGGAGGATGCCCGCATCACCGCCGACGTGCTGGTGGCGGCGGACCTGCGCGGGATTGACTCCCACGGCGTGGCCCGACTGCGCCGGTACGTGGAGGGATTGCAGACCGGTATGATGGTCGCCCGTCCTCAGGAGCGGGTGGTGCACGAGACTCCCGCCACGGCCCTCATAGACGCCGGGGCCGGCCTGGGACAGCCCGTCTCCTACCGGGCCATGCAGATGGCCATCCGCAAGGCGCTGGAGGTGGGTGCGGGATTCGTCGCCGTGCGCAACTCCAACCACTACGGCATCGCGGGCTACTACGCCATGATGGCCCTGGAGCACGATTGCATCGGCATGTCCATGACCAATGCCGACGTCCTGGTGGTGCCGACCTTCGGCCGCAACGCGATGCTGGGGACCAACCCCATCGCCGTCGCCGCGCCCGCCGGGGAGGAGCGCCCCTTCGTCCTGGATATGGCGACCAGCACCGTCCCCCGGGGCAAACTGGAGGTCTACCACCGGCTGGGGAAGCCCATGCCGCTGGGATGGGCCACCGACGAGCGCGGCATCGCCACTGAAGATGCCGGTCGGGTGCTGGAGAACTTCAAGAAACGGGCCGGCGGCGGCCTGCTCCCCCTGGGCGGCGAAGGGGAACTCCTCAGCGGGCATAAGGGATACGGCCTGGCCCTCTGGGTGGATGTCTTCTGTGCCGTCCTCTCCGGCGCCGCCTACGCCGACCTGGTCTATCCGAAGACACCGGACGGGAAGCCCCTGCCGGCCAACCTGGGCCACTTCTTCGGGGCCTGGCGGGTGGACGGATTCCGGCCCGTGGACGAATTCAAGGCGGCGATGGACGACCTCCAGCGACGGCTGAAGAATGCCCCGAAGGCGGAGGGCGCCACCCGTATCTACATCCACGGGGAGAAAGAGTACGCGGAGACGGAGCGACGGCAGCGGGAGGGCATCCCGCTGAACCCCAAAGTCGCGGCCGACCTGCAGGCTATCGCCGCCGAACTGGGGGTGGAGTATGACCTGTAGCGCAAGATGAAATCTTGCGCCACAGTCGCAGATATGGAGCGCTACGGGGGCCAGGCGGTCATTGAGGGGGTGATGATGCGGAACACCCGCCGCGTGGCGGTGGCCGTCCGCAACCCCCAGGGGGAGATTGTCCTCCGCACCGAGCCGCTGCGGTCGGCCATATACCGGGGGGCGGTTCCCCGCATCCCCCTGCTGCGCGGGTTGACCATGCTCTGGGATGCCCTGGGGCTGGGGGTCCGCGCGCTGATGTGGTCGGCCGACGTGGCCCTGGGCGAAGAGGAAAAAGCGGGCTCGTTCAGCGGCGCGCTGGGGTGGGCCAGCGGGCTGCTGGGCCTGGTCCTGGGCGTCGGCCTTTTTATGGTGCTGCCGTCCCTGCTGGTGGGCCTGCTCCCTGTGCCGCTCTCTCCTCTGGCCGATAGTCTGCTGGAGGGACTGGTCCGGCTGCTCCTGGTGGTGGGTTACATCTGGGGGGTCGGGTTTCTGCCGGACATCCGCCGGGTCTTCGCCTACCACGGGGCGGAGCACAAAACCATCAATGCCTACGAGGCTGGCGCGCCGCTGACAGTGGAGGCCGTTCAGGCCCACTCCACCGCCCACGCCCGGTGCGGCACATCCTTTCTGTTGACCGTGGTGGTCATCTCGGTCCTGGTTCTGACCCCGCTGGGGCAGTTGCCGCTGATATGGCGGGCCATTAGCCGGATACTGGCGATCCCGCTCATCGTCGGCCTGGCCTACGAGTGGATGCAGTTCAGCGCCCGCTTCGCCGACCGGCCCTGGATGCGCCTGCTGGTGGGCCCCAACCGGGCGTTGCAGCGGCTCACCACCCGCCCGCCCGACGACGGGATGGTGGAGGTGGCCATCCGGGCATTGAAGGCGGTTATGGAGGATAAAACTCAGGAGGAACCAGATGGAACACCGGGGACAGTACTTTGAGGACTTCGTCATCGGCGAGGAGATAGAATCGGCGCCGCGCACTATCACTGAGGCCGACATCCTGGCTTTTGCCGAACTCTCCGGCGATACCAACCCGCTGCACGTGGACCCGGAATACGCCCGGACGACGATGTTCGGGGAGCGCATCGCCCATGGCCTGCTGGGGCTCTCCATCGCCAGCGGGCTGGCCTGGCAGACGGGGCTGATGGAGGGGACGGCCATCGCATTTATCGGGCTGGACTGGAAATTCCGGGCCCCCATCCGGATGGGGGATACCATCCGGGTGCGGATGGCCGCGACACAGAAAAAAGAGATGCCCCATCTGGGCGGAGGCTTCGTGACCGTCTCCGCCGTCCTGCTGAATCAGCGGGATGAGGTGGTGCAGAAAGGAACGTGGACCGTGCTGGTCCGTTCCCGGTGAGCGGTTCGCCGCTTCGCCGGGGGAGGAGGAGAAATGGGTAAAACACCTTTCGAGTACATCTCCTCGGTCGGGAGCCCTGCCCTGGCCTGCGGAGCATCCCCGGCGTGACACCCCACATGGTGGAAAGTCTGTACAAAGCGGCGGCTTTCTTCTACCAGGAGGCGCCCTGGCGGTGGATCACCGACGCATCCCCTATTGAAATCCGCTACCCGCCTGATGGCCCATCCCGCTTCGTCGTCGTGATGGGCTACGGCGGTGTGACCGACGGCCTGGCGGCGTATGAATCGCCGGAGCACCTGCGCTTGCTCTATACCGGTGCGCCGATGGAGAAACTCCTGGGGCTGGTCAGCGGGGGGAGCCTGATGTTCAACCCGCCAGGAGAAAATAGAAACCGATGCCGATGGAGAAGCCAGTTATATCCCCGTTGAACACGCGGGTGGAGGGGAAGGAGTCGGCCTCCGCCCTCTTCCGGCGCGGACGCCCCGGCCTCCGGCCGTTTCGGCCGTTGCTGGAGCAGCGGGATTTTATGCTCCTCTGGGTGGGGCAACTGCTCTCCCAGATCGGGGACCAGTGCCTCCTGATTGCGGCCGTCACCCTGATCACCTACCTCTCCCCTTCGCCGCTGGCCCTGCTGATCCCGGCCCTCTCTCTGGCCCTCCCTCAAATTCTCTTCGGACTGGTGGGAGGCGTCATCGCCGACCGGATAGACCGCAAGTGGGTGATGATTGCCTCCGACCTGCTGCGGGCGCTCCTGGTCCTGGCCGCCCTGCTGGTGCGGACGTCGGGCGACCTCTGGATTCTCTACCTGGCGGCAGCGGGGCTGGCGATGGTCGGCGCCTTCTTCTATCCGGCCCGTAACGCCAGCATCCCCAACATCGTCCCTGAAGACCTCCTCCTGGCGGCCAACGGGATGATCCAGGGCAGTTACATCCTGGCCCTCATCCTGGGGCCGATGCTGGCCGGGAGCATCGTGGAACTGGGCGGGTGGCCGGCCGCCATCGTTTTTGACAGCGCGACCTTCATGGTCTCGGCGGCGACCATCTTGCTGATCCGTATCCCGCCATTGCGGAACGGCGAATCCGGCCTGACTCCCTCCCGGACCCTCTGGCAGGATATGCGGATAGGGCTGCAGTTTATCTACCGCTCTCCGTCTCTGCGCCGGGTCCTCCCCGTGACCGGCGTGGCGACCCTGGGCATCGGCGCGGTCGTCCTCCTGGCCATCCCCCACCTCAAGGTCCGGCTGGGAGCGGGCGGCCTGGAATACGGTGGTGCCATGAGTGCGCTGGGCGTCGGCTCCATTCTGGGCGGACTGGTCGCGGCCCGCATGTCGCGCCGGTTCTCCCTCCACCTGCTGGTGGGATGGATGCTGATCCTGGCGGGTGGGGCCATCGTCGGCTTCGCCTACGCGCCCAACTACCTGGTCGTTCTCTTCAGCGTGGTCGCTCTGGGGATATGCATTGTCATCGCCCGGGGGGCATTGGATACTATGGTCCAGACCCTCTCTCCCGATGAGGTGCGGGGACGGGTCCAGTCGGCGGTGGCGCTCATCGTCGCCGCCGGAACGGCGCTGGCGGAGGGGCTTTCGGCCTTCCTGGGCCACTTCCTGGGCGTGCAGACGGTCTTCGTGGCAGCGGGCCTGGTCACTGCGGCAGCAGGTTTCGCGACCATTTACACCCTCCGCGAGGTGGCCCTGTTGATCCGGAAGCGCACTCTGGGCGCCGGTTTCTAACGCGTTTCTAATACGCCTCTAACGGATTTCTCATACAGCAGTGGCATACTGATAGCGCAATCCGTCGGGCAACTTCGCAGAAGTTGCCCGACATACATATCACAAGGGAGGTTCCGGTATGGGCAAAATTGTCGGCATTGATCTGGGAACGACCAACTCCGTTGTAGCGGTCCTGATGGGCGGCGAGCCGGTTGTCATCCCCACCGCCGAGGGCGGCAACCTCTGTCCGTCCGTCGTCGGCTTCACCAAGACCGGCGAGCGGCTGGTGGGACAGGCGGCCCGTCGGCAGGCCATCGTCAACCCGGAGAACACCATCTTCTCCATCAAGCGGCTGATGGGGCGCCGCTACGACGACCCCGAGGTGGAGAAGGCCCGCCGCATCCTGCCGTATAAGATTATCGCCGGCCCCCAGGGGGACGCGCGCGTCTACATCCCGCAGACCGGGAAGGACTACACGCCGCAGGAAATCTCGGCCATGATCCTGCGCAAACTGAAGCAGGACGCGGAGGCCTACCTGGGCGAACCGGTCACCCAGGCCGTCATCACGGTCCCGGCCTACTTTAACGACAGCCAGCGCCAGGCGACGAAGGACGCCGGGAAGATTGCCGGTCTGGAAGTCCTGCGCATCATCAACGAGCCGACGGCCGCGTCCCTGGCCTACGGGCTGGATAAGAAGGGCGTGGAGACGATTCTGGTCTTTGACCTGGGCGGCGGTACGTTTGATGTCTCCATCCTGGAGGTCGGGGAGGGCGTTATTGAGGTCAAGGCGACCAGCGGCGACACCTTCCTGGGCGGCGACGACTGGGACCAGCGCATCGTCAACTATGTGGCGGATGAGTTCAAGAAGGAGTACGGGATTGACCTGCGGCAGGATCGGCAGGCGCTCCAGCGGCTGAAGGAGGCGGCGGAGAAGGCGAAGATTGAACTCTCCACGATGCTGGAGACGGAAATCAACCTGCCCTTCATCACCGCCGACGCCTCCGGTCCCAAGCACTTGCAGATGCGCCTGACGCGGGCCAAATTTGAGCAGTTGACGGCCGACCTGGTCCAGCGCTGTCGCGGCCCCTTTGAGCAGGCGCTGCGGGACGCCAAAATGAGCGCCCGGGACCTGGACGCGGTGGTTCTGGTGGGCGGCGCCACCCGCATGCCGATGATTCAGGACCTGGTGCGGGAACTGACCGGCGGCCAGGAGCCCCACAAGGGCGTCAACCCGGACGAGGTGGTGGCTGTCGGTGCGGCCATCCAGGCGGGCGTCCTGGGCGGCGAGGTGCGGGACGTGGTTCTGCTGGACGTCACCCCGCTGACCCTGGGCGTGGAGACGCTGGGTGGCGTGATGACCCCGCTCATCCCGCGCAACACCACCATCCCGGTGCGCAAGAGCGAAATCTTCACCACCGCCGAGGACGGGCAGACCGTCGTCACCATCCACGTCCTGCAGGGGGAGCGCCCTATGGCGGCGGATAACATCAGCCTGGGCCGCTTCAACCTGGAGGGCATCCCACCGGCGCCGCGCGGCATCCCGCAGATTGAGGTCACCTTTGACATTGACGCCAACGGCATCCTGAACGTCTCGGCGAAGGATAAGGCGACGGGCCGGGAGCAGCGCATCACCATCACCGCCACCACCAACCTGAGCAAGGAGGAGGTGGAGCGGCTGCTGAACGAGGCGAAGCGGCACGAGGCAGAGGATAAGCAGCGGCGGGAACTGGCGGAGGCCCGCAACACGGCGGATAGCGTCATCTACCAGACGGAGAAGTTCCTGCGGGAACTGGGAGATCAGGTGCCCGGCTCCGACCGAAGCCGCATTGAGGATCTGATCCGAGACCTGCGGGAAGCGATGAAGGGGGAGGACATCGCCCGCATCCGGCGGCTGATAGAGCAACTCAGGCAGGCCAGCATGGCGCTGGGCCAGCAGATGTACGCCCGGCAGCAGAGGGCGGGCGGTCCGGGCGGGCCCACTCCGGGCGGTGCCGGCCCCTCCGGCGGTGAAGGGGATGTGATTGAGGGGGAATTCCGCGAGGCGTAGCGCGCGGGAGGAGGCGCCGTGACCACCCGAAAGAAAATCCCCATCCGCGTCGTCCAGCCGGAACTGGGAGAGGCGCCGCCCTCGCCGGTGATGCCGGTGGACGAGGCCCCGCCGCCGGTGGCGGAGGTTCCACCCCCCGCGCCGCCGACGCTGGCCGCCGCTCCGCCCGCCCATGGCGCAGGCCTTCAGCCTGCGCCACAGGATGAAGAACTGGCGTTGAGGGAAGAACTGGAACAGTGGAAAGACCGGGCACTGCGCCTGGAAGCGGAGATGGATAATTTCCGCAAACGGCTGCAGCGCCTGGCGGAGGAACGGATCGCCGCCGACCGGGAGCGGCTGCAGCGGGATTTCCTGGAAGTGGCCGACGACCTGGCCCGGGCCCTATCCGTAGACGGCGCCGACGCGGAGGCCATCCGCCAGGGGGTGGAACTCACCCGCCGCAGCCTGATGAACTTGATGAACCGGGAGGGAGTGACCCCCATAGAGGCCGACGGTCAACCCTTTGACCCGGCCTGGCACGAGGCGGTGGGCACCGTTCCTGCCCATCAGGTCGGCAAAGAGCCGGATACGGTTGTCCACGTGGTCCGGGCGGGCTACCGCATCGGCGACCGGCTGCTGCGCCCGGCCCGGGTCATCGTCGCCACTGCCGGGCAGGAATAACGTTCGTAGTAAGGCACGAATTAGCGGAGTGCCGTTCGTAGTAAGGCACGGCGGAGTGGCGTTTTGACGCCACTCCGCCGCGTGACCAATTACGAACTGGGAAACCGGCTTGTGCCCCCACCGACGATCCCCCAGACCTCGGCAATGAAACCTCTCAGGTCATCCAGCCCGGTCTGCAGAATCTCGTAAACCCGGCGTGGGTCCACTTCGTGATACAGGTGGACGACCAGATTCCGAAACCGAACCATCCGGACGTAGGTCGGCACCCGTTCCGCCGGTAACAGGCCCGCCTCTCCCAACCGCCGGAACACTTCGGCGCCCTCCCGAGGGGCCCCCAATCTCCGACGCGCCACAATGTGGCCGGCAATGTCCATCATTGCCTCAATCGCCGTCTGCAACAGATGCTTGGCCGACTCCACGTTCCGGAAATCCCCCAGAAATCTCTCCTCTGAAAGGCTACGGAGCATCTCCAGGCGCGCCAGAGAGGCCTCAATGTACTGAATCCGCTCCCGGATCCGTGGCAGGTCGTATTCCATACGCCTCCTCCAGTGCCTGATCGTAGTCCCGGTAGAAAGCCCGCAGGTCCGGCTCGTAGTCTATATAGCGAAGAATGGTCTCCTCAATGAAGTCGGAGACCCGGACCGGGTCCCGTTCATAGATCAGAAGGCCGCCGATGGCCCGGTGGCGCAGCAGAAGATGGGCCCGGTTCAGATTGACCACGTCCACCCGCTCCGTCCCCAATGCCTCATAGGCGGCAACGCCCAGGTCCAGCTCCTCCTCCAGGGATGGGTCCCGCTCAAACAGCACGGCCAGGTCCACGTCGCTTTCCTCAGAGGCGTAGCCATCCACCTGGGAGCCGAAGAGAAAGACGGCCAGGACGTTCGGATACTCCCGAAGCCGCTGGACAAGCCGCTCCAACTGATAGTCAGAGAGATACCCTATTCCCCCCTCAAATTTCACGTTTCACTCCCATCATTTCTATTAACCGCTCCTCATTGATCATCGGCACCCCCAGTTCCTGCGCGCGGCGGTACTTGGTGCCGCCCGGCGCCTCGCCGACCACCAGATAGTCCGTCTTGCGGCTGACGCTATCGGTGACTTTGCCGCCAGCGCGCTCAATCATCGCCGCAATCTCCTCGCGCGGCCGGGAAAGGGTGCCGGTGATGACGAAGGTCAGCCCCGCCAGCGGCTGCGGCCCCGCTTCCACAACCGGGGCCTCCTCCGCCAGTTTCACCCCTGCCTTCCGGAGTTTCTCCACCATCTCCCGGTGTCGGGGGCGACGGAACCACTCGGCCACCGCCCGGGCAATCTCCGGCCCGATGCCTGGAATCCCCTGCAACTCCTCCTCTGTCGCCTGCGCCAGCCGGTCTACCGACCGGAACTCCTTCGCCAGCGTCTCCGCCACGACCCCGCCCACCTGCGGGATGCCCAGCGCGGTCAGGACCCGGCTGAACGGCTGCTCCTTAGAGGCCGCGATCCCCGCCAGCAGGTTCTCCGCCTTCTTCTCCGCAAACCCCTCCAGCCCCAGCAGGTCCTCCTTGCGCAGGAAGTAGAGGTCGGCGATGTCGTGGACCAGGCCCCGGTCCACCAGCAATTGGGCCGTCTTCTCCCCCAGGGTCTCAATGTCCAGCGCCCCGCGCGAGGCGAAGTAGGAGATGCGGCGGACCAACTGGGCCGGGCAGGCCGCGTTGGTGCAGTAGACGGCCACCTCACCGGGCACGCGGGTCACCAGTTCCCCGCAGGACGGACAGCGGTCCGGGGGCGTATAGACCCGCTCCTCGCCGGTCCGGACGTCCACCACCGGCCCGAGGATGTACGGGATGACCTCCCCGGCCCGCTTGACGATGACCCGGTCGCCGACGCGGATGTCCTTTTCGGCGATGTAGTCAAAGTTGTGCAGGGTGGCTTTGGTGACGGTCACCCCGCCGATAGGGACCGGCTCCAGGACAGCGTAGGGGGTGAGGACGCCGGTGCGGCCCACGTTGACCCGAATGTCCAGCAGGCGCGTCGTCGCCTCCCGACCGGGGAACTTGTAGGCCACCATCCCCCGGGGCGTCCGGCCCACCACCCCCAGGTCGGCGGAGACCCGCAGGTCGTTGATTTTGACCACCATCCCATCGGCCTCGTAGGGGAGGGTATCCCGCTTCCGCTCCCACTCCTGGCAGGCGGCGACGGCGTGCTCAAAGTCGGGACAATAGGTGGCCTGTTCGGGGACGGGGAAGCCCAGCGCGCGCAGATACTGGAGGGTTTCCCACTGGGTGGACGGCGGGGCCGGCTCCCCCTCATAGGCCACCACCTGGTAGCAGAGAAGGCTGATGGGCCGCTGCGCGGTGATGCGGGAGTCTAACTGGCGGAGAGAACCGGCGGCGGCGTTGCGGGGGTTGGCGAAGGTCTTCTCCCCCTTCTCCGCCTGGCGACGGTTGAACTCCTCAAAGGCGCGCACCGTCATATACGCCTCCCCCCGAACGACCAGGTATGGCGGCGGTTGGGGGCCGTCGGGCGCTGCCGGGATGCGCAGGGGGAGTTGGCGGACGGTGCGCAGGTTGGCGGTGACGTCTTCCCCCACCTCCCCGTCCCCCCGGGTGGCGCCCAGGCTGAAGACCCCGTCCCGGTAGTGGAGGACGACGCTGAGGCCGTCAATCTTGGGCTCCACGACGAAGTCCAGGCGGGTACCGGGCGGGAGGAGTTTGGAGATGCGCTCCAGCCAGGCCCAGGCCTCCTCCGGGCCGAAGGCGTTCTCCAGGCTGAGGATGGGGGCCGGGTGGCGCACCTGGGCGAACTCCGGGGCCGGTGGTGCGCCGACCCGCTGGGTGGGGGAATCGGGCGTGACCAGTTCCGGGTACTGCTCCTCCAGCCGTCGCAGTTCCGCCATCAGCGCGTCGTACTCCGCGTCGCTGATAACAGGGGAGTCCAGGACGTAGTAGCGGTAGTTGTGGTAGTGAATTTCTCGGCGCAGTTGTTCTACTCGCTGGCGAATTTCTTTTGGGACCAACATCGTCTTCTCCAGTAGCGGGGGGCTCTCACCCATCTCACAAGTGTAGGTTTTTTGCGCCGCCCTTGTTCCGGGCGGGCGGCGGGCTTCTTTTGCTCTCACCCCCCTTGATCCCCCCTCTCCCACTGGCCTTCGGCCGGGGAGAGGGGGGATTCCGCCCCCTTCCCCTCGCGGGGTGGGAGAGGGGAAGGGGGTTCGGGGGTAGGGGGGAGGAGGGCCCGCTTCGGCGAAAAAACCTACACTTATCAGATCTTACCCTTCCCCCCATACGCGTCCATTGAAGGCCGGTTGACCTTCCTTCTCCCCGCCGCCCCGGGCGCCGGTTGGAAATCGGCCTTGCTTAGGCGCTCTCGCACCGGGCGTCAACCTTCGTTGACGCTCCTCAGAACGTCGGTGGGGACAGGTTCTCCGACCCAAAGCCCGCAAATTTTCTTTGTGCCTCCGTGTCTCCGTGTGAGTTATCAGCCCGCGATGATCGGGTTCAGGGCCCGCAGAATACGGTCGGCGCTCTGCTTCACCCACTCCCGAACCGACGCCGCTTCCGCCGCCAGCGTGAAGAGGTCGGCCACCAGGCGGCGGGAGGCCCGGGAACGGGCGAGAAAGGGGTAAATCCACTCCTCAAACCGGTAGTACAGCCAGGAATAGGGCGGAGGTTCTACGGGATGCCGGGCAACCCGGGCGGCCAGTTCCGGCGGCGTACACCGTTCCAGGAAATCCCGCACGTCCTCCAAAGCAATGGCCCGGATAGAGGAGAGGAGGTCCACCAGCCGTTCCCGGACGGCGGGGTCGGGGTGGTTGACCAGGGGGGTGTAGTTGCGGCGGGTCTCCAGCATCCGCAGGGCCAGGGCCGGGCGACGGCCGTCCAGCGCCACGAAGCGCAGTTCCCACAGATAGTCCAGCGCGAAAGAGGGGTCCCCGCTCTCCAGCCGGCGCCGGAGGGCGTCCCAGACCGGCCCGGACGTCACCGGCAGGCGGGCCGCGCTCCGGGCCAGCGCGTAGGGCGCCACCCCCTGAGCGGCCCCGGAGATGTGGCGGGGCCGGCCCAGCCGGTGGGACTGCACCGTTCGGTGCCACTCCGGATAGGTCTCCAAGGTATATGCCAGCCCCCGCTCCAGTGCCTCCCAGAGGGCCGGGTCTCTGGAGGGAGCAACGCGGAGAAGTTCATGCGCGCCGTGGAAGACTCCGTCGGCCCAGGGGGGCACCGGAGGGACGGAGCCCTCGGCGACCAGGCGGCGCAGGGCCGGCCAGCCCTCCTCCGGGTTGCCCAGGCCCTGCTGGACGATGGCCAGAATCGTGATCCAGCTTGCCAGAAGAGACCCCGTCTCCAGCGCGGCGCGGAGGGTCTGGTAGGTCGCTTCGGTGCTGAAGCCCGGCGTCTCCCAGTCCACATACGGCGCCAGCGCCCGCAGGACGGCCCGCTGAGCAGGGGTGAGGTGGAAGTCCCGGTCCAGGTTGCCCGTCAGGTTGGCCGCCACCGCCGCCTGTTTCAGCCATTGCGTCAGCCAGCGGGCGGTCAGGCGCAAGAGGTGGTGTCCCCGGAGCCCGCCGAAGGCCCGCCCGGCCAGGTCGGTCAGCAGGTCCCGAAGAAAAGAAAGCACCTCCGGTCGGTCCCCGTAGTCAAAGAGGGAGAGGAGAAACAGTGAACTGAAAAGGCCGATGGTGGGAAGGGAGGGGAGGCCGAGGGGTCCGGGGAGACGGTCGGCCAGGCGGGTCAGCACGGCTTGGGCGGCCTCCGGGTGGTCCGGCCAGAGGTCCTTGGCCTGCAGGAGCGCCGTATTCCGCAGGGACGGCGGGGCCGACCGGAGGGCCCGTTCCAGGAAGTCTCCCTCGCCCACGGCGCCGGCGGCCAGGAGGACGGCCCGCCCCAGGTTTTCCTGCCGGGGAGTCGGCCCGCCCGGGGGGAGCGGCCGCGCCTGCCGCCAGAGGCCGTCCAGGAGGGCGGCCCCTTCTTCCGGGCGACGGCGGACTGCATCCTCCAGCGCGCCGGCCAGGACCGGCTCGGGGAGGTCGGCCAGCGCGCGCCAGAGGCGGCGGTCCGGCCCCCGGAGAATCTCCTCGGCGACCAGGCGGCGGAGGGGGCCGTAGAGGTACCAGGGGACGTCCCGCAGGCTTTCGTAGAAGGCGGCCGGGTTCGGGGCCGACGCCCGCTCCCGGGTCAGATACCGCCCGGCGAAGTACTCATAGAAGCGCTCGTGGGCGAAGCGGATCGGCTCGTCCAGATGTCCGTTGGTGGAGGCCAGCAGCCCCGCGTCGGCCAGATGGGTAAGGGGGAGGAGTGGGGAGCCCTCGCCGGCCCCCTGTCCCGATGAGAAGACCTCGTCGGCAGGGACGGCGTTGCACCACCGGCCCGGCGTCAGCATCCGGGCCACTATCTGCTTTTCCAGAAAGAGCATGTCGCCCTGCCCCAGGCGTCCCTGCCGGTAGAGGTGGTTCAGGAAATCCGCCATCACCCGTCCTCCGGAGAGGGTCTCCGGGAGCGCGGCGCCGGCATGAGTCTCGGCCGTCAGATACAGCAGGAGCGGGTAGCGCAGAGTCTCCCTCAGGTCGGAGGGGAGGGCGGAGAAGGGGGTCTGGAGGCGGTAGGTCCGACGGTACTCTTCGTAGGCCCCAGGGAGTTCGGCGGCGGAGAAGGGGAGGAGCCGGAGGGCCGGCGGGTCCGCCGCCAGGACGTCGGCGCCGGGCGGGGGGTCGGTGTAGTAGCAGTGGTCGTTCAGGGAGAGGGTGTGGCGGACGGTCTGGAAACTCTCCGGCCGGAAGGTGAGGAGGAGTTTGAGGCCGGCCGCCCGGGGAAGGGCCCGGTCGGCCTGCCAAGCAAGCCGCAACATATCGGGGCTCTCGTTGACGCCGTCCAGGACTATCAGCATGGGCCAGGAGAGGGGGCAGGAATCCGGGGAGGGGAGGGAGAGGAGCGACGCCAGCATATCCGGGAGGGGGCGTTCGCCGTCCAGGCCGGCGGCGGGGAGGGCCAGGACGGGGTAGCCGGCGACGGTCCCGCTTCGGGCCAGGTGGAGGGCCAGGGCGGTCTTGCCCATGCCGGAAGGGGCCACCAGGATGAGGCCGGGGCGGTCGGAGCGGAGGAAGTTTTCCAGAAGGGCGGCCAGGGCAGGGCGGGGGAAGTAGGAGGCATCGGCTTCCAGGCGGTCGCGGCCCCAGAAGCGGCGGTGGAGGTCCCGGCAGCGCGCGGCCAGGTCGGGAGGGCCAACGGAGCCGAAGAGGGCGGCTTCCAGGAAGGGGTCCTGGTGGTCGCAGGCGCGCAGGAAATCCCGCACCCACTCCCGGCCCATACCGGCCTGACGGACGGCCCATTCGGCCAGAAGGGGGATATGGGCAGCGGCAATGGGGTGGCCGGCACGCCACTTCTGGACGGAGGCCTGGGAGACGTGAAGGGTGGTGGCAATATCCAGTTCGGCGGCGGCCCGCTTGGCCTCCGGGTGCCGTCGGAGGAATCCGTGGACGGCCTGCCGGAGCAGTTGGCGCCGGGTCTCGGATACCGGGCTCATAGGGCAAGATGCAGGATGCAGGACGCAGGATGCAGGGTGCAGGACGCAGGATGCAAGAAGCAGGATGCAGGACGCAGGGGTTTTGCAGCCCGCTTGCGTGCTCTCTGCAGTTGATATGATACCGCAATTCCGGCCGGAAGGCAAATCGCACCGGCCGTAGAGGAGTCCACAGTCCGGAGTCGCCAGTCCGGAGTCGTCAGTCCGTAGCCTACCGTGAAATCCGTGAAGGCCAACCTCCTGGTTTTTATCCGCGAAAATCTGCGTTCATCTGCGTCCGCCTCTTCCCGGGCAGATTTCCGAAAAATTTCCGAACTTTTGGGAGGGTTTTGTGGTACAATAAGAGCGAATCGGGCGGCTTTCCGGCGACGGCGATGTAGACATCCTGGATGTCCAGCGCATTGCCTACCGCTGGAACACCCGGGTCGGCGATGCTCTCTATGAGCCAAGATATGATCTGGATAGTGACGGTGATATAGACATCCTGGACGTGCAACAGGTGGCCTACCGCTGGGGTACCCGATGCACCGGGGCCGCCAGTCTGCAGGGTAAACAGACCGGCATTCAGCAGGTGGCAGAACTGTGGGTGCAACCGCCCGTGCGCACGGTGACCTCTGGTCAGGTCTTCACTGTGGGCGTGGCCATCACGGACGCGATGGACCTGGGCGCCTTTGAGTTCACCCTGGGCTACACGCCGACCGTGGTGGAGGTGGTCACGGCCACTCTGGGTGCCTTCCCCGGCAGCACCGGGCGGGCCTTTGCCGTGGCCGGGACGAGCATCAGCCCCACGGCGGGCACGGTGACCTTTGGCGCCTACAGCCTGGGAGCGGAGCCAGCAGGCCCCAGCGGCAACGGCGTGCTGGCAGTACTGACCCTGCGGGCGCTGGCGGAGGGACAGAGCGTTCTGGCATTCCGCTCCGCCCAGGTAAGCGACCGCGCCGGCACTTCTCAGCCCATAGGCAGTCTGAGCAGCGGCCGGGTAGAAGTAATGCCGGGGTGGCAGGTATACCTGCCGCTGGTGGTGCGCAACTACCCGT
>DAOTWL010000295.1:0-11643 GCA_034435875.1 Anaerolineae bacterium | reverse complement strand
CCCCCCTCCCCCATCGCTTCGCTTGGGGGAGGGGCCGGGGGTGGGGCGGGTTTTGCGGAGGCCAAAGGCCTCCGCAAAACCCCTTCTTTGCTCCCCCTCCCCTCTCCCGCCGCCGGAGGCGAGCGGGAGAGGGGAGGGGGCAGGGGGTAGGGTGAGGGCAAGTTGCGACCACCAGAAACCTATAGGTGGGGGCTTTGTGCCCCACAGAGAAGTTATAGCAAGCGCGGTGCGGATTTTACTTTAGTGCGTCTATTCCTTTGACCACCGACGACCGACCACTGATGGTTGACCACTGACTACTCCAGATGAGATGTGCAATACGGGCAGCGGGTGGCCTTCAGCGGGATGGTGGAGAAGCAATACGGGCATTCTTTCGTTGTCGGCGCGGCGGGAGCGGTCTCTTTGGCCCGCCGCAGGCGATTCATCGGACGGACGACAAAGAAGAAGACCGCTGCGGCCACAATGATAAAGTTCAGGAGCGTGTTGATGAAGAGACCGTAGTTGATGGTCGGCGCACCGGCTGCCTGGGCCTCCGCCAGGCTGGCGTAGTGGCCCGAGAGGCTGATGAAGAGATTGGAAAAGTCCACCTTGCCCAGAAGGAAGCCGATCGGCGGCATCAGAATGTCTTTGACCAGGGATGTGACGACGCTGCCGAAGGCAGCGCCGATGATGATGCCGATGGCCATATCCAGGACGTTGCCCCGCAGAGCGAATTCTTTGAATTCTTTCAGCATTGCGACCTCCTTGCTATGGTTGTCACGCGCAACTTATGATAACACAAAACCGCAATTTGCGCCAAGTACTGGGGTGAATAGAACGTGCCAGGCACTTTCATAGGGTGCCTGGCACGTCATTCTCTCAACACGGAGGTTCTACTGCGCCGGATGGACTACCCGTCCGACGAACAAAATCGTGCCGGTCTGACGGTCGCGGATGAGGAAAATGAAGGGGCGGTCCACGGTGACTTCCACCTCCAGCCTGAGGGCTGTCTGGCCGACAACGACCGCCGTAGCCGCCGCCGCTTCGGTGCCGCTCTCGTCCACGACGACAAAGGCTTTGTGCAGGATACGGCTGATGGAGAGGTTGCGGCTCCCGTCCATCCCCGAAAAGTCGGCCTGCCCCGGCTCAAATGCGGCGGACATGCCCATCGCCGCCAGCGTATCGGCCAGGCTGAAGTCCGATTCTACCCGAAACCGGGGCATGGTGAGAGCGACCTGCTGGTATGCCAGCCCGCTCAGAATCTCCTGAACCCGTCTGGCGTCCAGCGAGTTCTCAAACTCCTCAAACCGACCCGCATCGGGGAGAAGGATGACCATCGCCAGTTCTTCCCCATCGTACGGCAGTTCCACTGCCTGGAACCCTTCCCCCGCCGCATAGCCGTAGTTGGCCGTCTGCCGCATCATCGGCACCGTGATCTGGCTCCCGTCCAGCAGGTAGAAAGGGCCATCTCGGGTGTCTCGCCGGTCAAATGGCTCTGCCCACGCAGCGTTGAAGTAGATAGCGTTGGTCAGTACCAGGCGCGTCAGGGTGTCTATGGCTCCCGGCGGGAGCAGGTCCCGGATGCGGCCCTCGGTCTGCTGGCGGACCCAGTCGTTGATGAGGCCCCGGGCGGCTTCCGGATCGCCCGCGAAGTCCAGCAGCCGCAACCCGGCGTCGTAGTGGCGGGCCAGCGTCTCCAGGAATTCGGAGAGAAACTGGTATCCCTTCTGTCCCCAGAGCGCGTTGACGATGTGCAGCCGGAAGCCCTTCTCGTCTTTGCCCTGGGCCCCCTGGCCCCGCCGGGCCAGTTCCAGGTCCAGGGCGTTGAAGGCGGGGTGCAGACGGTCCTGGGGGAGGGTGAAATGGAGGGTTTCGGCCATCTGCCGCTCCGTCTCGCCCCGGGCACCCGCCCAGGTCATCGCCAGCGCGATGGAGATGCTGAACGGGGAGTAGAAGAGATTGCCCTCTTTCCTCTCCCGGAGAGCGCGGTACAGGTCAAAGGCGAAGGCATTATTACCGTTGACCAGTTCGGTCAGGTCCTGGGCAGGGACATCGGGCCGGGTCACCCGCGCCACGTCCGCCCGGACGACCGGTGAGTGGCGATCGGCTGGGGGGACACAACCGGCAACCAGACCCAGCAGAAGAAGAGCGACCAGCAGGTTCTGAGCAATGGGTTTCATTCTGCGATCTCCTATTTAAATTTTAAATGACGGACAGGTTCGCGCCTCCACCTTTTAGACGTCCGGAAGGTGACGAGCGTTCCCATTGCAATACCGCCGGATACCTGTGCCGGGGGGTTCATTGCGGCGTAACAAATTGTTCGGGCAATCACCGGGAGTGGGATTTGCCCCTCATCCCTCCCTGGAAACGGGGGAGAAGGGGGTTAGAAGGGGTTATGAGGGCGGCGGCTTCGCCGCCGCCCTCAAAACCCATTCCCCTTAGACGGAGCAACTTGACAGAATTTTCAATTGTGGTATAACTTGCGTAGTTATTTGGCTAACCACTAAAATGGGTGCGGGGTAACTACCTACCCCCGATGGCTGGGATGCCCACTTCCGCCCGCCGCTGAAGCGGCGGGCTCAGAAGCCCCCGAAGGGGGCTTCGCATCTGAGCCAGGGGCTTTTAGCCCCTGGCGTAGGTAGTTACGGTGCGGGAGGAAGTGGCGATGGAGAATGACCCGATAGAGAAGCTGATGGCGCTGGGGTTTTCAGAGTATGAGGCCAAAGCCTACGTTGCCCTGCTGCGGGAGAACCCGATCACCGGCTACCAACTCTCCAAACTCTCCGGCGTCCCCCGCTCGATGATTTACGAGGTGGTGGGCAAACTGATCGCGCGGGGGGCGGCAATGAGTCTCCGGCAGGAAGGGGTGATCCGATATGCCCCCGTCCCGCCGGAGGAGTTCCTGGACCAACTCCACCGGGAGCACGAAGCCCTCATCACTTCTCTCCAGCAGGACCTCTCCTCCCTTACCGCTGTCCCCGACCTGGAGTACGTCTGGAACATAGAAGGGCGGGAGAACATCATCGCCAAAGCGGAAGAGATGATCCGCCAGGCCAGGCGGGAGGTTTACCTTTCCCTCACGCCGGCCACTTTTCCCCATCTCTGTTCTGCCCTCCTGGAGGCCGTCCGGAAAGGGGTCCGGGTAGTGGTGTACTCACCGGAGCCGCTGGACCTGCCCGGTGGTCAGGTGGTCATCACTCCGGTATCCGAAGAAGCGCAGGAGCGGGTGGAGGGCCTCTGGCTGATCCTGGTGATGGACGAGAAAGAGGTCCTCATCGGGGAGCAACTGGGCGCCCTCCAGGCGCGGGCGTCCTGGACCAGCAGCCCGCTTCTGGTCTTCATCGCCGAACATCACCTCCGCACCGACCCGTATCTCCTGCAGATTCTGGCCTGCCTGGGAGACCGCGCGGGGGAAATCGTCCGCGAGGAGGACCGGGAACTCTTCGCCCGGGCGATGGAGAGCCATGTGGGGAGTGGGGAGAAGGAGTAAGCAAAGGAGGAGCCATGATTCGCGCCGTACTTCTGGACCTGGATAACACCCTGCTGGAAAACGACATGGAGACGTTCATCCCGGCCTATCTGGAGGTTCTGGGCCGGTTTATCGCTGACCACTACCCGCCGGACGCGTTCATCCGCCACCTGATGCGCGCGACGGACGCGATGATGGCCAACAACGGGTCGGAGCGGACCAACCAGGAGGTCTTTGAGGCCGCGTTCTTCCCGGCCATCGGGCGGACGCGGGAGGAGATGGAGCCGCTGTTTGAGGAGTTCTACGCCACCCGCTTTCCCGCGCTGCAATCGCTCACCCGCCCGGTACGCATCGCGCGGCCGCTGGTGGAGTGGCTCTTCCGGCAGGGGTTCCAGGTCGCTATCGCTACCAACTCTCTCTTCCCCCGCACGGCGATAGACCAGCGGCTGGCCTGGGCAGGGGTGCCGGCGGAGGAGTTCCCGTACCACCTGGTCACGTCCTACGAAGTGATGCACGCCTCCAAGCCCCATCCGGCCTTCTTCGCGGAGATGGCCCGGGTGCTGGGCCGGGCCCCGGAGGAGTGCATCATGGTGGGGGACGAGTGGAAGATGGACATCCACCCGGCCCGCCAGGTGGGAATGCAGACCTTCTGGATCGCTGACCGGAAAGCCCCTCGCCCGGCCGACGAGCCGCCCCCCGACGGGCAGGGGGAACTGGCCGATTTCGCCCGCTGGATGCTGAGACTGCAAGAGGGGGTACAGATGACTTGACAACGCCCCCTCTATCGGGTATGATTGCCCCGAAATGCGCTACTACGAAGTTATCGGCAATCTGCACGCCCACACCGTCTACTCCGATGGGACGGCGGACCACCGGGGGGTTGCCCGGGCGGCTGCCCGGGCCGGTCTGGATTTCGTCGCCGTCACCGACCACAACGTCTGGGTGCGCGGGGTAGAGGGATACACCGACGGCGCCCTGCTCCTGGTGGGGGAAGAGGTCCACTCCGTGCGCCGATACCCCCAGGTCAACCATCTCCTCATCTACGGGGCCGACGCGGAACTGGCCCCTCTCGCCGCCGACCCTCAGCAGTTAATCCGCGAAGTCACCGAGCGGGGCGGCCTCTGCTTTCTGGCCCATCCCCACGAGAAGGGCAGCCCCATCAGCCCCAACCTGGAGCCCATTCCCTGGGTGGACTGGGAGGTGGACGGGTACACGGGGCTGGAAATCTGGAACGCGATGTCGGAGTTCAAGGGGTTGCTGTGGGGGCGACTGGCGGCGCTCTTCTACGCGCTGTTCCCGGAACTGGGGATTCGGGGGCCATTCCGCGCCACTCTGCGCCAGTGGGATGCGCTCCTGCGGGCCGGTCGGAAGGTAGCCGCCATCGGCGGGGCTGATGCCCACGGCCACACCTACCATCTGGGGCCCATCCGGCGGGTCGTTTTCCCCTACGAGACGCTCTTCCGCTGGGTCAACACCCATGTCCTGGTGGAGCAACCCCTGACGGGCGACCTGGAGACGGACCGGCGGCTGATCCACGACGCCCTGCGGGCGGGGCGCACATGGGTAGGGTATGACCGGCTGGTGTCCACGCGCGGCTTCCGCTTCCACGTCCGCAGCGGGCCGGCCGTGGCGACGATGGGAGAAGAAATCCCTCGCGCCGGCGCGCTGGTCTTTGAGGTGGAAGCCCCCCGGCCGGGGACAATTCGTCTGATTCGGGAGGGCCGGGTGGTGGCCCGGACCTATGGCCGGACCCTCCGGTTCACGACGGCGGAGCCGGGCGCGTACCGGGCGGAGGTCTGGCGGACCTTCCGGGGATGGGCGCGCGGCTGGATTTTCAGCAGTCCCATCTACTGTTCGTAGTCAGCCCCGGGGCGGTTCGTAGTGAGCCACGGAGCGCAGCGGAGTGGCGTTTATCTTAACGGCACTCCACTCCGTTCCGTGCCTGACTACGAACGGTTCGTAGTGAGCCCCGGAGCGCAGGGGAGTGGCGTTTGTAACGAATTTCCTATCCCTGGATGCCCGGTTTCTGAGGGACCGCCCGCTCCGTCCCGACCCGGCTTTCCCCGCAGAGCGCCCACACCCCTTCCAGGCTACCGTCCTCCAGCACGGAGTAGGTGACCACTCCGCAGTCCCATCCGGCAGAGAGAATATTCCCTCTCAGAAGGCCGACTCCCTCTATGGATGTGCCGCCGGTCTCCCAGAGGAGCACGTAGACCTCCCCCTGAGGCTGAATCCTCAGCGTTCCCTGATACGGCCGGCCATCCGGGTTGGTGCCCGTCACACGGTACAGGCCGGAGAGACTGGCTCCTTCTCCGAAGGGCCTGGTCGCGGGGGGCGCCGCGATGGGCGGAGGGGTGGGCGGGAGAAAAGCACATCCCAGGCTGAATAGAAGCAGTACCAGAATCCGTAGCCGTTTCCGAAACATGGGACTCCTTTGCACACCGCGTACTTTGCCATTTTGATGAGCGGTATCGCATCGGGAGCATGGGGCCCTTGCCGGATTCCCGGCTTATGGTATAATATACCGTCGTTGAGCCGCTGGATATGGAATCAGAGGTACGTCAATGGACCTGATTGAATCGCTGAACCGACAACTGGAGCGGAACCCAAATATCCCCGACCTGCGGCCCGGGGACACGGTACGGGTGCATGCCCGTATTGTGGAGGGCGGCCGGGAGCGGGTGCAGGTTTTCCAGGGCATGGTCATCCGGGTACGGGGTAGCGGCGCCGGGGCCAGTTTCACCGTCCGCCGCATCGCCGCCCACGGCATCGGCGTGGAGCGCACGTTCCCCCTCTACTCCCCGCGCGTGGAGAAGGTGGAAGTTACCCGGCACGGGAAAGTCCGGCGGGGACGGCTCTACTACATGCGGGGACTGAAGGGGAAGGCCGCGCGCCTGAAGGAAATCCGGCCCGAGTAAGTCGCTTCTGAGATGCCAGGGAGATGCCAGGCACTTCCAAAGTGCCTGGCATCTCCCTTTTATTCTTATTCCACCCGTACCGTCACTACCTGGCGCCCGCCGACGGTCAGGCGCAGAGTGTCGGTGTCGGTCGCCAGGATTTCCTCCCCCTGCTCCGCCAGATTGACCCGCATGGCCCGCGCGAAGGGCCGCCAGAAGCGAACCGTTCCCTCCACCGGACGGTCCTCTATGTTCCATAACCGCAGGATCAGCCCCTCGCCGTTCTCCGGCGGCTTCAGCGCGCTCAGGCGCAGCGCGGGCGGGTCTATCCGGACAAACGATAGGACTGGCGGGAGGGGTCCCGGATGCGCGGGCACCGGGAGCGCCCGCAGGTCGGTCTGGAAAGCATCCGCTTCGGCGAAGGCCGCCCGCCAGTCCCCGGCGTGGGGGATCAGCGCGTAGCGGAAGGTGTG
The DNA here is from genome assembly GCA_034435875.1 of Anaerolineae bacterium. Lineage (GTDB taxonomy): Bacteria > Chloroflexota > Anaerolineae > B4-G1 > DUEL01 > SpSt-77. Next base: position 4,825 of record DAOTWL010000295.1, on the reverse strand, counting down.
GCGGCCCGGACACTGCGCCTCCGGCACCGCCAGCGCCGGTCCGGCATGTCCGGCGCGGCACGGGAAGTCGTCCCGGGAGAGCCAGCCCACGCAGCGCAGGAGGGTCAGGACAATCTCGTGCCGGCCGTCGGCCGGCGCGATGACTTCTACCTCCGGCAGGCCCCGATTGGCAACGGTCATCCCGAACCGGTCATCGGAAAGGCAGGCCCAGCCGCGCTGGGGGCGGGTGGGGACCGGTTGTTCGGCCCAATCTGGCCTCGCAGGCTGACAGCCTGCGCCACCCCGGACATCTGGTGCTCCAACGTCCCAGTGCCCCTCCACCCAGGCCCCCTCCGCCGCGAAGGGGACGGGGAAATGGACCCGCAGCCGGTGGTCCTGCGCCTTGTTCTCCACGACGGTTTCAAAATCCACCCGTCGCACGCCCGCCGTCAGCGTGACCCGGGTCGTGATGGGCAGGTCCACCCCATTCTCGCTGCGACGGCTCCGCTCCGGGGCCAGCGCCTGGGGCACCCGATAGACCATCTCTATCACCAGGCTCTCCCCCAGCGCGTCGGCCTCCCGACGGATGACCGGCGGGACGGCGGGCCGGTCCACCAGAAAGTCCTCCTCCGGCGGGCAGTAGTTGTACTCGTCTCCCCGGTCGCCGCCGTCCACAAAGCGATGGACGCCGGTGAGCACCAGCCCCGTCTCCTTATCGGTGACCGTCAACAGGCCGGTCTGCGGGTCGGCCTCTACGCGGAGAAACTCGTTCTCTATGGAGGCATTCCTCACCCCACCCCCGCCGCCTGCGGTGGCACCAGAGGGGGGCAGGGGGGAGGGGTGAGGCACCCAGCGGTACGTGGCGTATCCCAGGGGCGGCACGTCCCGGGCGACGAAGGCGACCTCCAGCGCCTCGTCCTCCCGCACCCGGACGATGAACTGCTGCACCGTCGGGTCCTCCAGCAGGGCCTGGAGGGCAGCGATGGGGTCGGCCAGATGTTCGGGGGGAGCGCCCGCCGTCCCCCGCCCCACAGAGAGACTCAGCCGCCCCGTATCCCCCTCCCGCCAGACGCTCATCCCCCGGATCGCCCGGTCGCCGTAGACGACGCCCCCACCGGCCACCGCCATCGCGGCCATCTGCCACATCGTCTCCCGGTCAAAGGTCAACTCCATTTCCGCGCCGACGGTGTGGCGCAGGACCTGGAAGGGGACGGGGTGCCCGTCCGGCCCGATCAGCGCGCTCCCCTCGGGGTCCACCGGCGGGGAGACGGCGGCGACAACCCGGTCGGTGCGCGGCGTGGAGGACGGGTTGAAGACGATCAGGGCGACCGTCCCCTCCCCCTGCGGGTCCACCTGCGCGGCGATTGCCTCCAGCGCCGCCCGGGTGACCTCCTCCCCGATCTGCTCGCACCCGTCAAAGCGGGTCTGCATCTCCCGGTGGACCTGGTCCACCGAACAGCCGCAGATGGAGTCGTGGGGGTGGTTTTCCAGAAGGTACTTCCACGCGCGCCGGATAAACGGGGCCAGATGGGGAGCAGTCAGGGCGGCGAACGGTTCGGCCCAGCGTTCCAGGAGGGTCTGGCAGGTGTGGTTTCTCTGTTTGATCCCCATCCGGGTGGAGAGGACGCCAGGGAGGAGATGGGCGCGGGAGGGGTCGCGCATCTCGCCGGTGCGGAGGAGCAGATGGCGGATGCCCTCGTCTCCCAGTTCGGCCCGTACCGCCGCAACGTAGTCCGGGAGGCTGGAGTGGACGACCCGGTCGGGGAGGGCCCGGTCGGCGGCCTCCAGAAGGCGGGGGAGATCGGCGCGGGGGAACATGTGGTCGGTGCCCTGCATCAGGAGGAAGTGGGACGTGGCGGCATACGGGGCCAGGCGGTCCCGCTCCCCGGCCAGCGCGGCGGCGAAGCCCGCTTCGTCCGCCGGGAGATGGGCGGCGTTGCTGTAGGAGTCCCGGAGGTAGCAGACCAGGACCTCGGAGCCGTCCGGGGCGGCCCAGCGGAACTCCGTGGGGGCCTCCCCGACCCCGCGCCAGATGACAGCGGTATCTATGCCGAACCCGCGCAGGAGTTGGGGCAGTTGGGAGATGTGCCCGAAGGTGTCGGGGACGTAGCCGATGGTCATTTTGGCGCCCCAGGCGCGGGCGATCCGGTCACCCAACAGGAGGTTGCGTACCAGCGCCTCGGGGCTCACCAGGAACTCGTCCGGCAGGACAAACCAGGGGCCGATGAAGAGCCGTCCCTCCTGGATCAGCCGCCGCAGGCGGCCCTCCAGGTCGGGCCGGATGTCCACCCCGTCCTCCAGGACCACTGTCTGCCCGTCCAGCAGGAAATACCGGTAGGCGGGGTCGCGCTCCATGAGGTCCACCAGTTCCGCCACCAGGTGGACCAGCCGGAAGCGGAACTGCTGGTAGGTCCGGTACCACTCCCGGTCCCAATGGGTGTGGGAGACGACGTGCAGGGTGTGGGTCTGTGGTCTCTCAGCCATAGACGCCCCGGTACTCCGGTGGGAGGAGCGCCGCGATGCGGCGCATAATGAGGTCGGTGTACTCGTCCAGTTTCGGCCCGCGCACCCGTCCGCTCCCCGGCAGGCGGAACGGCTTGCCAATGGTCACCGTCACGTCGGTGCGGCGCAGGCGCGGGAGGTTCTCTTTGATTTTTTCGGTCCCGGTCAGCCCCACAGGGATGATAGGGACATCGGCGCGGGTAGCGATGTAGGCAGCGCCGGTCTTCCCCGGCTGGAGGGCATAGACCTTGCGGGCGCGGGTGCCCTCCGGGGCGATGCCCAGGACTTCTCCCCTTTTGAGGACCTCAAACGCGCCGCGCAGGGCCTCCCGGTCTATCTCGCCCCGCCGGACCCAGATGGAGCCGGCCGCGCTGAGGACCAGGAAGTAGAAGGGGTTACGGCGATGTTTGGAGGCGGCGAACGCACGCACCGTATGGGGGCAGACCGTCAGCAGCAGCGGGAGGTCAAAGACGGAAAGGTGATTGGTGGCCAGGATGTAGGGTCCGCTAGGTGGGAAGTTCTCCTGCCCGGTCACCCGCATCCGAACCAGAAGGGGAAACAGGCAGCGGACCAGTTTCCTCAGGATAGGGTACATTGAGACCTCCGAACGATTCGGTGAGGGTGTTCGTAGTCAGGCACGGAACGCAGTGGAGGGTCGTTAAGATAACCGCCACTCCGCTGCGCTCCGGGGCTCACTACGAACGTCGCCCTTACCGGGTTTTCCCATAGGCAATGAGGGCGAAATCAGCGGGGACGCCTTTGTAGACGGTGAAGCGCATCCGGAAGGGAGCGGCGGCACCGGGGGCCAGCCCTTCCCCCACGTCCACCGTCTGCTGGCGGAAGCCGATGACCAGTCCGGCCTCGTCGTAGGCGGTGGCGACCACGATGACGGTGGCGGCGGTGCGCTCCGGGTCGGCGTTGCGTACCACCCCCAAGACCTCAAACTGAGGGCCGTAGGGAGCCCCGGCGACTTCCTCTACGGTCACCGGGACATAGCGGGCGGCCAGTTCGCCCGCCGCCTCGCCGCGCAGCGCTACTACCTGGTGGCTGACGAAGTTCGGCGGCGGAGCCGTGAAGAGCAGAGAGAAAGGGGCCCGGGCGGCCGGAGGCAGGATGTCCGCTGCCGCAAAGACGTTTCCTCCGATCAGCGCGTTGCCGGAGGCATCAAAGAGGGTCACCCGGACCTGGATGTTGGTCAGCACGTCGGCGGTGGTGTTGACGACTTCCCCCAGGCAGTGGAGGCTCCCCACCGGCGTCTCGTAGAAGCCCACCCCCCGGATACCGAAGGGCATCGGGGTCGGGGTGGGCAGAAGCTCGGTGGGGGCCATCGCCTCTTCCCGGCCGGTGGGGATGATGAGCGTCTGGCCGGGTCGGAGGAAGAGGGGATTCTGAATGTTGTTGATCCGCTGGAGCGCCTCCACGCTGACCCCGTAGGTGGCGGCGATGCCGGAGAGGGTATCTCCCTCCCGGACGACGTAGATGATAGGCGTTGGGGTGATGGTGGGGGTAGCGGGTGGCTCCAGGAGTTCCCCGCCCGCTCCGGGCGTGGGCGAAGACGGAGGGACGAACCCGGATGTGGGGGAGGGAGAAGGTGGTGGGAGGGTCTCCGTCACGGGAGGCGTGATGACGCTCCCGCAACCGGCCGTCCCCAGAAGCAACAGCGCGATCAATGCCGGAATCCAGCGTGTTCCCATTGAGACCTCCGTTGATGGCTCTATTATACCATCACTTGGGGAGGCCCAAAAATGAGATGTGCCAGGCCGTTTCCGGAGAAGTGCCTGGCACATCTCTATAAAAACACAGAACCCCGCCGCAGCGGGGTCCTGTGCCGTTCTGGTCCATGGAGTGGTAAAACGGTCTATTGCGGCTGAAGGGCGCTGGTGATGCGGGAGAAGACCTGGCTGACCTGGGTGCCCAGCAGAGTGAGAATGACGATGACCACGATAGCCACCAGAACGAGGATCAGAGCATACTCCACCAGGCCCTGGCCTTCCTCACGAGGCATGTACAGCATTTTGTTCACCTCCTTTCTTCTTGAAGTTTAAGGGTATTTTATGTTCGCTTTTATGATACCACATCTTCTCCGAGCGTCAATAGGAAGATGGTACTATCTCGTATGCGTCGGTTTCCCCCCATAGGCCTCCGCGCAGGCCGATATGCGGCGAAGATAGTTGCCTTCCTGGACTGAAGATGTTATACTTATCTGCGTAGGACGGCCTTTCCAGGCCGTCCGGACGGGCTGAGAAGCCCTATGGTGCTGACATTTGCCCCCACCCCCCCTTTATCCTCCCTCCCCCATCGCTGCGCTTGGGGGAGGGGCCGGGGGTGGGGTTTGCGGCGGCCG
>DAOTWL010000294.1:0-6685 GCA_034435875.1 Anaerolineae bacterium | reverse complement strand
GTAACTACCTACGCCAGGGGCTAAAAGCCCCTGGCTCAGATGCGAAGCCCTCCTTCGGGGGCTTCCGGATAGCCCGTCAGGGCTTTGTCATCTGAGCCCGCCGCTTCAGCGGCGGGCGGAAGTGGGCATCCCAGCCATCGGGGTAGGTAGTTACGACACTTTTTGATCTCCTCTCCCACTCGCCTTCGGCGGCATAGGCCCTCATCCCTCTCCCGACCTCTCCTCTCCCGAATCGCACCCCGGCGCTGGTGAGCAGGTCATCCTGGACAAACGCTTCAAAGTCCGGATGTTACCATCCGGGCGGGATTGGGCCACAGGGTTAGATGGCCGGATGTGACGTATAGATTCTACCATCAGAAAGGAGAAGAAGCAAGTCCCATCCGACCGGGGATGACGGGCGTACCCTCTTGACAGTTCGCCCGGATGATGCTAAACTCCCCCGCGCGGCATCCGGCCGCCGAAACCCCATCCCCCAACTCAAGGAGGCTTCCATGCGTCTGGACTACAAGAAGGTCTTCCTCATCGGCTTCGGCTTCTTCGCCACCAGTGTGATGTGGGCCGTCTACAACACGTATGTGCCCGTCTTCCTCCAGGCCGGCGACCCGGCCTTTGACGCCAAACTGGCCGTGCAGACCTTCGGCTTCGGCCTCAGTGCCACCCTCACCGGCTTCATCATGACGCTGGATAACATCGCCGCGTTCTTCATCCAGCCGATTATGGGCGCCATCAGCGACCGCACCTATACCCGCATCGGCCGCCGGATGCCCTACATCATCACCGGCGCGCCCATCGCGGTCCTGGCCTTCGCCCTCATCCCACTGGCGCCCCAGATGGTTCCCCCGGAACTGAACGGGCAGGTGGACAAACTGGGCGGCCTCTTTGCCTTCTTCATTGCTTCCCTCGGCGTGATGCTCCTGGCGATGGCCGTCTTCCGGACGCCCGTCATCGCGCTGATGCCGGACCTGGTCCCCTCCCCCCTGCGCTCCCAGGCCAACGGCGTCATTAACCTGATGGGGGGGCTCGGTGGGATTCTGGCCTTCCTCATCGGCGGCCTGCTCTATAAAATCTACCGCCCCCTCCCCTTCTGGTTCGGCGGGTTGCTCACCCTCATCGCCGTCGCCATCCTCTTCTGGAAGGTCAAGGAGCCGAAGGAACTGGTGGAGGCGGCCCGTCACGAAGAAGGGCTGGGCGTCTTTCGGGGACTGCGCAACATCCCCCGGGAGAACGTCCGCAGCCTGACCTTCCTCATCCTGGCCATCTTCTGCTGGTTTGTGGGCTACAACGCGGTGGAGACCTTCTTCAGTTCGTACGGCGTGGCGGTTCTGGGCGTCAGCGAGGCCACCGCCGGGATGATTCTCAGCGTCGCCTACGTCACCTTCATCCTGTTCTCCATCCCCAGTGGCATCATCGCCAGCCGCATCGGACGGAAGCGCACCATCCTCATCGGGCTGGTCGTCTTCACCATTGTGCTGGTGATTGCGTTCTTCACGCCGATTGTCCCGGTGATTATGGGGCTGCTGGCCGTCGGCGGGCTGGCATGGTCCCTGGTCAACATCAACAGCCTGCCGATGGTGGTGGATACGTCCACTTCCGAGGAGGTTCTGGGGACGTACACGGGGCTCTACTACGTGGCGGGGACGCTGGCGGCGGTGGTGGGGCCCATCCTGAACGGGTGGGTGATTGACCTGACGGGGCGCAATTATAACACCATTTTCCTGGTCACCCCGGCGTTTTTCGTGCTGGCGATTCTCTGTATGCTGGGCGTGACGAAGGGCGAGGCCAAGACGGCCGCCTGACCCGCACCTGCGCCAGCACCATCCCCACCAGCATCAACCCGCCGCCCGTCCACTGAACCAGGGCGAGTTGTTCGCCCAGGAACAACCCGCCAAAAAGGGCGGCGAAGACGGACTCCAGGCTCAGGATGACGGCCGCGACGGTGGGGGGCGCGTCCCGCTGGCCCAGCATCTGGAGGGTGTAGCCCACGACGACGGAGAAGATGGCCGTATAGAGGACGGTCCACCCGACAGGCCAGAGCGCCTCCCACGAGGGGGATTCGGTCACCAGGCCGACGGCCAGGCTCAGGAGTCCGCAGGCCAGATACTGCATCGCGGCCAGCCGCAGCGGCTCCATCCGCCCGACCCACCGGCCGATCAGGATGACGTGCAGCGCGTAGAGGGCCGCCGACACCAGCACCAGGCCATCGCCTGGGGCCAGGGAGAGGCGGCCCTCGGCGCTCAGGAGAAAGAGGCCTGCGGCGGCCAGCAGGGAGGCCAGCCATGCGTTCCAGCCCGACCGCTGGCGCCAGAACAGGGCCAGGAGGGTCGGCACCAGGACGACGTAGAGGCCGGTGATGAAGCCGGCCTTGCCGGCGGTGGTGAAGGCCAGCCCGGCCTGCTGGAAAGCGGCACCGGCGGAGAGGACCAGTCCCGCCAGTGCGCCGCCGCCGACCTCCCGCCGGGAGAGGCCGCGCAGTCGGCGCCCGGCCATCGCCAGGACGAACAGTCCGCCCAGAAGAAAACGAAGACCATTAAAGAAGAACGTCCCGAGATAGGCGGTGGCGATTTTGCAGGGGACAAAGGTACTCCCCCAGGCCAGCGCCGCTCCCAGCAGCATCAGGTTGGCGGTCCACGGTCGTTGTGTCATACAGAATCAGAGAATCAAAGAATCGCTGACTCTTCTGATTCTTTTGATTCTCCTGATGCTCCTACTTGGCGTAATCTACCGCGCGGGTTTCCCGGATGACCGTCACCTTGATCTGGCCCGGGTACTCCATGCTCTCCTCAATCTTGTGGGCGATGTCGCGGGAGAGTTGGATGGCGCCCAGGTCGTCCACCTCCTCGGGTTTGACGATGATGCGGATTTCCCGCCCAGCCTGAATGGCGAAGGATTCGGCGACGCCAGGGAAGGAGGAGGCCAGTTCCTCCAGCGCGCGGATGCGCTTGATGTACTGCTCCAGGCTCTCCCGCCGGGCGCCGGGGCGGGCGCCGGAAATGGCGTCGGCGACCTCCACGATAATGGCCTCCAGGCTCTGCTGGTCGGCCTCGTGGTGGTGGGACTCAATGCAGTGGACCACCTCCTCGGGCACCCCGTACCGGCGACAGATTTCGGCGCCGATGAGGGCATGGGTACCCTCCACCTCAAAGTCCACCGCCTTGCCGATGTCGTGGAGCAGGCCGCCCAGACGGGCCACTTCCACGTTGGCCCCCAGTTCCGCCGCCAGCATCGCCGCCAGTTTCGCCGTCTCAATGGCGTGGGCGTGCTGGTTCTGCCCGTAACTGGTGCGGAAGCGAAGTTTCCCCAGCAGTTTGACCAGTTCCGGGTGCAGGCTGGCGACGCCGCTCTCGTAGACCGCCCGCCCGCCTTCCTCCCGGATGAGTTGCTCCACCTCTTTCTGAGCATCCGCCACGACCTTCTCAATGCGGCCCGGGTGGATGCGGCCGTCGGCGATGAGCCGCTCCATGGCCCGACGGGCGGCCTCCCGCCGCACGGGGTCAAAGCAGGAGATGGTGATGGTCTCCGGCGTGTCATCCACCACCACGTCCACCCCGGCGACCTGCTCAAAGGTGCGGATGTTGCGCCCGCCGCGCCCGATGATGCGGCCCTTCATCTCGTCGGAGGGGAGGTCCACCGAGGAGACGGTCAGTTCGGCCACCTGCTCGCTGGCCATCCGCTGGATGACCGTGGTGAGGATTTTGCGCGCCCGGCGTTCGCCCTCCTCGCGGGCTTCCTGCTCAATCTCCCGGATGACCCGCGCCATTTCCTGGCGGGTGTTCTCGGCGACAATCCGCAGGAGTTCCTCCCGGGCCTCCTCCAAACTCATCCGGGCGACCTCCTCCAGAGCCTTCGTCCGTTCTTCCTGGAGTTTTTCCAGTTCGTTCCGCTGCCGGTCCAGCGCGCTCTGGCGCTTATTGAGCATCTGCTCGCGCTTATCCAGCGCCTCCTGCCGCTGGTCCAGTTTCTCCCGCCGTTGCTGGAGCCGCTCCTCCTCCCGTCGCAGGTTATTCCGCCAGCGCTCCACCTCCGCCTGGGCCTCGTTGCGGACCTGCATGGCCTGGTCCTGAGCGGCCAGCACCATTCGCTGGGCCTCGCTACTGGCCCCTTCCAGGATTCTCTGGGCCTCTTCCTGGGCCTGACGGATGATGCTCCCCTTGCGGGCAGCGGCATACCCGTATCCCATCCCCATCCCTGCACCCACTGCAATGAGCAAACCGATGATCCAGAGTAACGTTTCCATAGGTCATTTCCTCAAACACAGGATGAAAGAAGCAAGATACACTGCTTCGGTGCCTCTTTGTTTTGCCGCGCGGTGGACTCCGCGCGCCGACTTAATCGGCCGATTCTTCAGGGCCGATGTCGGCCAGGGCCTGCTGGACGACGGCCCGGACAACGCCGTAGGGGAAGCCCCGGCGGAGCAGATAGTCGGTCAGCCGACGGCGGAAAAGGTCCGGGGCCAGCCCCCGCAGTTTGCGACGGGCCCTCTCCACCGCCCGCGCGGCGGCCTCCTCTTCGTCGTACTCCGCCAGCGCCTCCTCTATGGCCGACTCATCCACCCCCTTCTGGTATAGTTCCTGCCGGAGGGCCATGGCCCCCCGGGGGTTATGCTGGAGACGGTTCTGGACCCAGTAACGGGCGAATTCCCGGTCGTCCACCAGACCGCTACGGCGCAGCCGCTCCAGGACCCCCCCGGCCGTCTCCGCGTCGTATCGTTCGGCGAGCCGCTCCCGGATTTCCGCCTCGCTCCGGGGGCGGTAGGAGAGGAGGTCCAGCGCGCGCTCAGCGGCCCTTTCGGCGGTGTCCCGCTGCCGGAGACGGGCGATGTCTTCGTCAGAAAGGACCTGCCCCACCCGCAGGCGGGCCGCTTCTATGGCGGCCAACCCGAAGGCAAAGCGGCCGTCCAAATAGACGTTGACCCGATTCCGGTTGCGCTTCTGGACTCTGAGCGCCGTGATTTGCCCGCCCATTGGCTCTCCAAACAGCGCCGCGCGCCGTAGCCTGGAGGCCACGGCGCGCGGCGCATACCCGGATAAGTCCGACCCGAACGGTTCTCCCCGCCAATCGGGCTGGCGTAGACGCAGCCAGAGAGTACCCCTTCTGAACCCGAGAGGCTCCATCAGTACGAGCCTTCAGGTCTCGGAGCGGGACGCTGACCCTACGCCGTAGAGAGAAAATACGCTGTGTCCATATCGCCACTCCCAGGAGTGCCGATGCGGTCCGGAAAAACACCTGTCGGATCGGATGACAGGATCGTGCGCCTTGCCGTGGCCTGGCTGACACTACGCCGGTTCCACGTCTTCGGTGATGAGGGGCGGAGGAGCCTCCATAGCCAGCTGCCGGATTTGCTGTTCCAGTTCGGCCGTGACCTCCGGATGGTCCCGCAGGTACTGTTTGGCGTTCTCCCGCCCCTGAGCGATGTTCCGCCCCTGGTAACTGTAGAACGACCCCCGCTTCTCTATCAGGCCGTACTGGACGGCCAGGTCCAGGATGTCCCCTTCCCGGCTGATGCCCCTGCCGTAGATGATGTCAAACTCGGCGACCCGGAAGGGGGGCGCCACTTTGTTCTTGGTCACGCGCACGCGGGTGCGGCTGCCGATAACCTCCCCTTTCTCCTTGATACCGGTGACCCGCCGGACATCCAGGCGGACGCTGGCGTAGAATTTGAGGGCCCGACCTCCGGTGGTTGTCTCCGAACTGCCGAAGACGACGCCGATTTTCTCCCGCAACTGGTTGGTGAAGATCATCGCCGTATTGGACTGCTTGATGGCGCCAGAGAGTTTCCGCAGGGCCTGGCTCATCAATCGGGCCTGGAGGCCGGGGTGGGAATCCCCCATTTCGCCCTCAACCTCGGCACGGGGGACCAGCGCGGCGACCGAGTCAATAACGACGACGTCCACCGCGCCGCTCCGGACCAGGGTCTCCGCAATTTCCAGTGCCTGCTCGCCGGTATCCGGTTGGGCAATGTAGAGGTTATCCACGTCCACACCGCACGCTTCCGCGTATTCCGGGTCTAGAGCATGCTCCATATCAATGTATGCCGCCACACCACCGCGCTTCTGGGCCTCGGCGACGATGTGGAGGGCCAGGGTGGTCTTGCCGGCGCCGTCGGGGCCGTAGATTTCGGTGACCCGGCCGCGCGGGATGCCGCCCACGCCCAGCGCGATATCCAGGGAGAGCGCCCCGGTAGGGATGACGTCCACGGCCAGTTGGGTGGCCTCGCCCAGACGCATGACCGTCCCTTCGCCGAACCGTTTGGTCAGGGTTGCCAGAGCCGCTTCCAGTGCTTTTTGTCGCCCTTCCTCTTTCACTCCCTTCATCAGACCACCGCCTCCGGCTGGTAAGTAGCAAACCAGTGATTTCTATTAAGTGTACTACGAAAGTGGGGAAAAGGCAAATGACGCCCGGTGGGCGCGTTTGCAAAACTCTTGCAAAAGGGTATACTTTAACCAGACGCATCTGTTCAGCCTTCCTCACCTCACCCCGCAGGGGGTGCCGCTCACAAGTGCAGGTCTTTGTGCCGCCTTTGTTCCGGGCGGGTGGCAGGCTTCTTATGCCCTATAGGCATCAACTTAAGGCCGGATTGGGCTTCCCGAGAAACGGATGACCCTTTTTGCAGGTGTTACCATTGCCCTCACCCGCCTCACCCCCGGCCCCTCTCCCGCTCGCCTTCGGCGGCAGCCCTCACTCCCGG
>DAOTWL010000293.1:0-3199 GCA_034435875.1 Anaerolineae bacterium | reverse complement strand
TATGCCCCCCTGCTGGCCCCCTGGGAGGCCCCCTTCTGGGCCGAGTACGCCCCGCCGTCGCAGGTGGAGCCGGCCTGGGCCGGCCTGCGCGTCGGCGAGGTCCGCCTGGCAGCGGAGGAGGAGGGCGCGCCGGCCCTGCACCTGCCGCTGCTCGTCCCCTTCCTGCGCCGCGGCCCGCTCTTCCTGCGCGGCCCCGACCCCGCCGCCCGGCGCGGCCTGCTGCAGGCCCTGCTCCTGCGCCTGCTCGTCGCCCTGCCGCCGGGCCGCCTGCGCCTCAGCCTGGCCGACCCGCTGGGCGTGGGGGCCAACCTGGCCGCCTTCCTGCGCCTGCCCGATGCCCTGCGCGGCCCCAAGGTCTGCTCCCGCCCGGAGGAGATCGCCGCTCAACTCCAGGCCCTGGAGGCGCACGTGGAATCGGTCCTGCAGGGCCGCCTGCAGAACCTCTACCCGGACGTGGAGGCCTACAACGCCCAGGCCGGCGAACTGGCCGTCCCCTACCACCTCTTCGCTCTGGCCGATTTCCCCGCCGGCTGCGATGAGCGCTCCGCCGCCGCGCTGCTGCGCCTGGCCCGCAACGGCCCGCGCGCCGGCGTCTATCTCCTGCTGAGCGTGGACGAGGGGCAAAAGTACCCCCGTGACTTTGACCCCCAGGCGCTCTTTGACCTGGGGACCGGCGTAGCCCTGGATGAGACGGGCCGCATCCGCCCCGAATCCTTCCCCGAAGCGTCGTTCCTGGAGAGGGGCGTTTCCCACCCCTTCTACCCCGACGCGCTGCCGCCGGCCGAGCAGGTCAACCGCCTGCTGGAGGTGGTGGGCGTGGCCGCGCAGCGTCAGCGCACGGTGCTCTCCTTCGCACGGGTGGCCATCCCGCCCGCCGAGCGCTGGCAGGGGAACAGCCTGGATGGGCTGCGCCTCCCCATCGGCACTTCCGCCACCGGCGAGGTGCACGAGTTCGCCATCGGGCAGGAGGGCAGCGTCGTCCACCACGGGCTGATCGGCGGCGCCACCGGCTCCGGCAAGTCCAACCTGCTCCACGTCCTCATCACCCAACTGGCCCTGCGCTACTCGCCGGAGGAACTGGAGATGTACCTGGTGGACTTTAAGGAGGGCGTGGAGTTCCAGGACTACCTGCGGCTGCCCCACGCCCGCGCCGTGGGGCTGGAGAGCGAGCGGGAGTTCGGCCGCAGCGTGTTGCGCTATCTGAGCCGGGAGATGGAGGAGCGCGGCCGCCTGTTCAAGGGCGCCGAGGCCGCGACCCTCACCGCCTACCGCCTGCAGACCGGCCGGCGCCTGCCCCGCATCCTGCTGGTGATGGACGAGTTCCAGGTGCTTTTCGTAGAAGACGATGCCCTGGCCCGCGAGTGCGAGCGCATCCTGGAGGACCTGGTGCGCCGTGGGCGCTCCTTCGGCATCCACGTCCTGCTCAGTTCCCAGGCCCCCAGCGCCGCCGGGCAGTTCAGCCGCCGCATCTACGGCCAGATGGCGCTGCGGATGGCCTTCCGCTCCCAGCCGACCGAGGCGCAGGCCATCCTGGGCGAGGGCAACACCGCCGCCGACCGGCTGGAGCGGGTCGGCGAGGCGATTTACAACGACGAGATGGGACACAAGGACAAAAATGTCCTGGTGCGCGTCGCCTACCTGCCGCCGGACGAGCGCCGCCGGATGCTGGAGGAGATCGCCCGCCTGGCGGCGACGCGCCCCTACGAGCCGCCGGTCACCTTTGAGGGCCGCGCCCCGGCCCGCCTGGAGGCCAACGCCGAATGGCGGGAGCAGGCCCGCACCCCCAAGCCGGCCCCGCGCCCCCGCCCGGCCGCCGTGCGCCTGTGGCTGGGCGAGCCGGTGGAGATCAAATCCCCCACCGCCGCCGTGGTGGAGCGCTACCCCCGCTCCAACCTGCTCATCATCGGCGGCCGAGATGAGCAGGCCTACGGGCTGCTGCTCGCCGCCGTGCTCAGCCTGGCCGCCCAGTACACGCCGCAGGAGGTGCGCCTGGCCGTGGCCGACCTGGCCCGGCCGGAGGCCGTCGGCTACGGCCTGTGGCAAAGCCTGAACCTGCCCCATCCGCTGGAGGTGGCCGGCCCCCGCCAGGTCGGCGCCCTGCTCACCCAACTCCTGGCCCTGCTGGAGCAGCGCCTGGCGGGCGAAAGCGGGCCGGAGGTCTTTTTCGTCATCCCCGGCCTGCAGCGCTGGCGCGAACTGCGCGGTCCTGACACCTTTGTCCAGAGCGAGCCGGCCAAGGGGCTGAGCCGCCTGGCCGAGGAGGGGCCGGAGGTCGGCCTCCATCTGCTGGCCTGGGCCGACAGCCTGGCGACGGTGGAGCGCGTCTTCAAGCGCGGCGGCCTGGCCCACTTTGACCTGCGCGTCGCCCTGCAGATGAACGATAAGGAGAGCGGCGACCTGCTGGGCAGCCCCGTTGCCGCCCGCCTGGGCGAAAACCGCGCCCTCTTCCGCCACGAGGATTGGGAGGACGGCCGGATGGAAAAATTCAAGCCCTATCCCTTGCCCGACGCCAACACCCTGGCGCGGCTGGTGGAGATTCTCAAACCCGGTTCGGCGAGCGCACCACAAAGGCACGAAGACACGAAGGAACTCAAGGGAAATGACTGAAGAATACTTGGTGTCTTGGTGCCCTTGGTGGTTTTCGGACAAGTTTTTCAGGACGCCTTGCGCCGCAACAGTTGAAAGGAACGACCGCAATGAATTGGGCTGACTTACAACACTTGACCGCTGACAGCCTGCGGGTCTATGAGGCCCTGCGCCGGGCCGGAAAACTGAGCGCCGAGGGTGAGCGGCTGGTGCAGCAGGCGACCGACCTCTTGCGCCGCGCCGCCCTGGCCTACCTGCTGGAGCCGCTCCCGCCCGAATTCCAGCCCGCGCCCGATGCGCTCCCCGCCGCCGCGCTGGCCGAGACCTGGGCGCAGGTGCACCAGGCCTGGGCCGACCTGCAGGAAGCCCTGCTGGACCTGGCCCGGGCCCACCTGGAGGCCGGCGGGTGGGGAGAAGCCCATGCCATTCTGCTCGCCCTGCGGGAATTGCGCCCCGCCGACCCTGACCTGCCGCCGCTGCTGGAGCGGGCCGGGCTTTATCACTCCGCCCGCCAGGCCCTGGAGGCCGGCCGCTACGAGGAAGCCCGCGCCGCCCTGGAGGCCTGGCTGAAGGGTCACAAAGACGACGCCGAGGCCCGCGACCTGCTCTGCGA
>DAOTWL010000292.1:0-17266 GCA_034435875.1 Anaerolineae bacterium | reverse complement strand
CCGCCCCGGTGGAGATCCCGGAATGGCTGCGGGAGGTGGCGCCGCCGGAGGTGACGGCGCCGGAGGCGCCCGCCCCGGTGGAGATCCCGGAATGGCTGCGGGAGGTGGCGCCGCCGGAGGTGACGGCGCCGGAGGCGCCCGCACCGGTGGAGATCCCGGGATGGCTGCGGGAGGTGGCGCCGCCGGAGGTGACGGCGCCGGAGGCGCCCGCACCGGCGGAGATTCCGGAGTGGTTGCGGGAGGTCGCGCCGCCGGAAATAAAGGCACCCGAGGCACCGGAGGCGGTCCCCTCCTGGCTGGAGGAGGGAGGGCTGCCGGAAGGGGAGGAGGCGCTGGCCTGGCTGGCGTCGCTGGCGGCGGGCCGGGAGGCGGAACTGCGGGCAGCGGCGGAGGCGGAGGCCGAGGCCCGGATGGCGGAGATTATGGGCCGGGAAGTCGCCCCACCGCCGACGGCGCCTGTCCCAGAGGCGCCGGAGGCGCCCGCACCGGCGGAGATTCCGGAGTGGCTGAGAGAACTGGCACCGCCGGAGGTCGCTGCGCTCGGGGAACCGGAGTGGGAAGAAGAAATCCAGGAGTTGTTGCGGGAAGTCCCGATGCCGGAGATGCCGGGGGTTCCAGAGGTGGAGGAACTTCCGGAATGGCTGGAGGAGATGGTTCCTCCGGAGGTGGTGCCGGAGTTGGAGATTCCGGAGTGGCTGGAGGAAGTCGTACCACCGGAGGTCCCCCGGGCCGAAGTGCCACCGGCGGAACCAGAAGTGTTCGGCTGGACCGCTTTCGGCGCCGAAGAGGAAATCCTTCAACCCCCGCCGCCGGTCGTGAAAGTCCCTCCACCGGAGCAACCCTTTGGCTGGACCGCGTTCGGAGAGGAGGTCGTGGCCCCGGAGGTGTCGCCGGAAGTTCCCGCGTGGCGGGAACCCGCAATGCCGGCGGTGGAGGTACCCCCACCACCCGCTCCAGCGCCGGAGGCCGTTGTGCCACCTCCGCCCCCGCCGACCCGGCCGGAGGTCGTCGCCCCGCCTCCGCCCCCGCCGCCCCGGCCGGAGGTCGTCGCCCCGCCTCCGCCCCCGCCGACCCGGCCGGAGGTCGTGCCGACGGCCCCGGAAGCCCTGGCCTCTGTGGAGGCGTTGCGCGCTCGCTTGCGGGCCCGTCCACGGGACCACGAGGCCCGGTTGAATCTGGCCCGGACCCTCTGGCAGGCGGGCCTCTACGCGGATTCGCTGGAGGCGTACTCTCAACTGCTGCGCACAGGCAAGTTCGTGGACGAGGTCCTGGCGGATATGGAGGCACACGTCACCGAGCGGCCGAATGACCCGGCTGCCCGGCGCGTTCTGGGGGATGCTTATATGCGGGCGGACCGCCTGGCGGAGGCGCTGGCGGAGTACCGGACGGCACTGGACTTGCTCAAATAGCCCTCATCCCTCCTCCAGCCCTTCACCTCACCCCCGACCTGTGAACTTTGGCTGTTTGGGCGAGGGGGCGGAAAAGAAAATTTAGAAGCCACACCAACTGGCGAGAGGGGGCAAAAAGAAAATATTTTTCATTGCGGTGGCAAAGCCGCCGCAGGGAAGGGGGTAGCGGCGAAGCCGCTGGGGGTGGGGCCTCACCCCACCCCCCGACCCCCTCCCCTCTCCCGAACTCCGTTCGGGAGAGGGGCCGGGGGTGAGGTGAGCCGCCGGGGGAGGGGTGCGGCCGTAGGGGCAACCCTTGCGGTTGCCCCCCTTGCAGTTGCCCCCAGGCAGGCCGATTTCCAATCGGCGCTCCGGGCGGCGGGAGGTGGAGGGCCAAGGGAAGGGAGTGGCGGCGTAGCCGCCGGGGGTGGGGTGAGGAGACCGCCGCCGCACATATTTCCCCCACAGGAGAACTGTCGTGGAACGCACCCTCATCATCATCAAACCCGAGGCCGTACAGCGCGGTCTGATCGGTGAAATCATCCACCGGTTTGAGCGAAGAGGTCTGCGCATTGTAGCGATGAAGATGATGCGGATTTCGCCCGAACTGGCAGAACGACACTACGCCGTCCATAAGGGGAAGCCCTTCTACCCGGGCCTGATTCGCTACATCACCTCTGCCCCTGTGGTGGTGATGGTCCTGGAGGGGCCCCGGGCGATAGAGATTGCCCGTCGGACAATGGGAGCGACCCACCCGGCGGAAGCGGCTCCGGGCACCATTCGGGCCGATTTCGGCGTTGAGGTAGACCGCAACCTGGTCCACGGCTCCGACGGCCCGGAGACGGCCGCTTTTGAGATTCCCCTCTTTTTCCGGGAGGACGAAATTCTCTCCTACGAGCGCGTCACCGACCCCTGGATTTTTGGCCTCACTCCTCCCCCTGACCCCCTCCCCTCTCCCGAACGAAGTTCGGGAGAGGGGAGAGGGGAGGGGGTAGCGGCGCAGCCGCTGGGGGTGGGGTGAGGAAAATGGAGGGGCCGGTTGTTGTCCTGACCGGCGCCGGTGTCTCGGCTGAGAGCGGAGTCCCCACGTTCCGGGGGCCGGGGGGCCTCTGGCGGACGTTTCGCCCCGAGGACCTGGCGACGCCCGGGGCCTTCGCCCGGGACCCGACGCTGGTGTGGGAATGGTACGACTGGCGGCGGCAGCGGATCGCCAACTGTCGGCCCAATCCGGCCCACCGGGTCCTGGCGGAGATGGAGGCCGCCCTTCCGGACTTCACCCTCATCACCCAGAACGTGGACGGCCTCCATCAGGCCGCTGGGAGCCGGCGCGTGTTGGAACTCCACGGCAACATCTGGCGGGTCCGCTGTACCCGCTGTGGTCGGGTCGGGGAGGACCGCCGGGTGCCCCTGCCGGAAATCCCCCCTCGGTGCGCATGCGGCGGGCTGCTGCGCCCGGACGTGGTGTGGTTCGGTGAACCCCTTCCTCCGGCCGTACTGGAGGAGGCCTGGGAGGCCGCCGCCCGTTGCCGCTGGATGCTGGTCGTGGGGACGTCGGCGCTGGTCCAACCGGCCGCGTCCCTCCCGGTGGTGGCCCATCGGAACGGCGCGCGGCTGGTAGAGGTGAACGTCTCCGCTACCCCGCTCACCCCGCTGGCCGACGAGGTCCTGCGGGGACCGGCAGGGGAGGTTCTCCCCCGCTGGTGGGCGGTTCATACCCGCCCGGAGTCAACCGCATAGCGGAGTGGCGTCCGGACGGCACTCCAATTCGTTTCGTGCCTTACTACGAACACAGCCACGGAGCGTAGCGGAATGGCGTCCATACGGGCATCCATACGGCGTCTATGCCAACGGTTCTGATGGTCTGCACGGGAAATCTCTGCCGTTCGCCGATGGCGGCGGCGCTGCTGCGCCGCCGCCTGGACGAAAACGGCCACCGAGAGGGCTGGCGGGTCCTCTCTGCCGGACTGTGGGCCGAAGAGGGGGAGCCGGCCAGCACCGGCGCGGTGATGGCAATGGCGGAGCGGGGGATAGACCTCACCGGCCACCGCTCCCGCCGTCTGACGCGCCCGATGGTGGAAGAGGCGGACCTTATCCTGGGGATGACGCCCCACCACGTGGAGGCCATGCGGCAGGCGTTTCCAAAGGCCCGGGACCGCATTGACTTGCTGGCCAAGATGGCCGGGGAGTCCCACGGCGTCGCTGACCCGTATGGGCTCTCTCCGGTCACCTACCGGGCGACGGCCAACGAGATAGAGCGGTTGATTCGGGCGGGGTACGAGCGCATCATCGCGCTGGCGGAGGGTGCCCGATAGTCGGCGTGCCTGGCACTTCCGAAGTGCCAGGCACGTCCATCCTCAAAAGGGGCGGGATGCGTCGCTCCAGGCGACGCAGCCGATGGCGGATTTCGGCGATGACCTGCTCCCGGTGGGGGCCAGGGGGCAGATTCTCGGCACGCCGCAGCGCCTCCCGGGCCCACCCCAGCGCCAGGTCGGGGCGGGCCAGATGCCATTCGTACACCTTGGCCAGTTCCACCGCCGGCTCCACCCGGTCCGGCGCCTCCAGCGCCAGTTGCTGCCACCACTCCACCGACCGGCCCCACTCCCCCCGCCGTTTGACCGTCAGGGCCAGTTCGGCCAGCCAGTGGGTCCGCCCGGCCCCCGGACAGGCCCGGCGAACCGCCGCCCGCAGTAATGCCTCCGCGTCCCGTCCCGTGTCCCGGTACCACCGGGCCAGCGCCCCCAGTTCCTCCCCGCTCAGTCCCACACCCTCCGGGTCGGCAAAGACCTGCCCCAGATAAGCCGCCAGCACCGGCATGCTCAGAATGTCTATCCGATTGTGGTAGAGGATGCGCGGGATCTCCCGCGCGTCGCCCGTCCGCAGGTAATCCCGATAGACTAGGGGGATGACCCCGCTGGGGATGTCGGCCTGGTCCCGTATAACCCCCAGGACGTCCCGCTCCAGCGCGGTGAGGGCGCAGGAGACCAGCCGCTCCCGCCACAGACGCCGGGCGAGGGGGAGCAAGTCCAGATGGGGGACCCCGTCCAGCGGAAACGGTCGCCGGGCCAGGATGAAGCGGTTCTGGAGGATGGGGACGTCAAACCCCCGGCCGTTGAAGGTCACCAGCCAGTGGAATCGGGGCAGGAATTCGTCCAGGAAGCCGATCATGGCCGGTTCGTCGCCGGGGTCGCGCAGGAACGCCTGTAGGACGACGAACCGGTCTTCCTCAAAGAACCCCAGGCCGACCAGGAAGGCCATGGTCCCGGTACCGCCGGAGAGGCCGGTGGTCTCCGTATCCAGGAAGAGGGCCCGGGATGGGAGGACGACCGCCAGCGAGGGGTCGCCGCCGATGACGGCCAGGACGTCGGCGGGAAGGGACAGGAAGGCCTGAAGGGGGAGACGGCCATGGGTATGCCCGACGGGGTATGCGGTACGCGCGAGCCAGCAACGGCCGGCCGGGGTCTCGTAGAAACGGCCCGGCAGGACGCTCTCTATGGTGACCGGACGGCGGGGGGAAGGGGGCAGACGGCGCGCGCCCCGGACCACCCCCAGTCGCCGCAGCCGTTCTTGCAGGTCGGGTGAGAGGTCGCTGGGCATAGGAGCAAAATGCCTACTCCGTTGGGCGCTCGAACGCCACCGGTGCGCTTCGTGGCTAACTACGAACAGGGTGAGAGATCGCCGGGCAAATGGGCCTGGCGGAATTTATTCCCCCGCGAACCGCGAGGGCAGACGGTTCAGTTCGTAGATGATGCGCAGCCCGTGCAGGGTGAGCCAGGGGTCCACAATCTCTATGACCGACGTCTCGCGGGCGACCAGTTCGGCCAGTCCGCCCGTTGCTACCACCTTCATTTCGGGCCCCAACTCGGCCCGGAAGCGCGCGACCATTCCCTCCACCAGTCCCACATATCCGAAGAGGAGCCCGGACTGGATGCTCTGGACGGTGTTGCGCCCGATGACGGAGGGGGGACGGGCAATTTCCACGCGCGGCAATTTGGCGGTGCGGGCAAAGAGCGCCTCGGCGGCGATGCCGATGCCCGGCGCAATCGCCCCACCCAGGTAGTCGCCGTCGGCGGAGATGGCGTCAAAGGTGGTCGCCGTGCCGAAATCCACCACGCACGCCGGGACCCCGTAGAGGGCCTTGACTGCCGCGGCGTCCACCACCCGGTCGGCCCCCACCTCGCGCGGGTTGTCGTAGCGGATGCGCACCCCCGTCCGCACCCCGGCATCCACTACCAGCGGCTCCTGCCCCAGGTAGTCCCGAGAGACGGCCTCAAAAATGGGGGTCAGCGGCGGGACGACGCTGGCGATGGAGACCCCCGTCACGTCCTCCGGCGCGTACCCCCGATGGCGGAACAACTGAAGGATGAGGATGCCGTACTCATCGGGCATTTTATCGTGAATGGTGCGGATGCGCCAGCGCGGGCCCAGGGTGGCCCCTTCGTAGAGGCCAAAGGTGATGTTGGTGTTGCCGATGTCTATGCAGAGGAGCATGGCTCACCTCCTGTGTGTCTATTCAGCCTTCCTCTCCACCTCCAGCGGCTTCGCCGCCGCAGTGAAAAATATTTTCTTTTGGTTCTTCTGGCCGGGCAGGAGGCCATTTTGGCGATTTTCTAACCGCCTCCCCCGAAAAAGCCAAACTTCAGGGAGGGGGTAGATAAAGGGGATTGGGGGCGGCGGCTTCGCCGCCGCCCCCCCAATCCCCACTTCTTTCCCCCTTCTCCGCTTCGGGGAAGAGAGGGGGGCCAGAGGGTGAGGAGGGGGCAACGCATAGTTATCTCATCAGAATTCCTGCGGTCCCACAGGCCAGGACGATCAGCGCGGCGATGGCATCGGCCCGGGTCAGGGCCAGCCGGTAGAGGCGGGTGCGGTGAGGCTGGCTGCGGAAGCCCCGGGCCTCCATGGCCACCGCCAGTTCTTCGGCCCGCCGGATGGCGGAGAGGAACAGCG
The DNA here is from genome assembly GCA_034435875.1 of Anaerolineae bacterium. GTDB lineage: Bacteria > Chloroflexota > Anaerolineae > B4-G1 > DUEL01 > SpSt-77. Next base: position 10,934 of record DAOTWL010000292.1, on the reverse strand, counting down.
GGACAAAGACCGGCACGGTGTTGCGAATCCGCTGCCAGGGCGGGCCCGAAGAGAGGTCCACCCCGCGCGCTTTCTGGGCGCGGGAGAGGGTCTCTATCTCCTCAAAGAACGTCGGGACAAAGCGCAGGGCGATGGTCAGCACCATCCCCAGTTCCCGCGCCGGGAACCCCAGACGGGCCAGCGGCGAGAGCATCGCTTCCAGCCCGTGAGTCAGTTGGAGTGGCGAGGTGGTGTAGGTGAGCAGTGCCGCGACCACAGCCAGCAGGCAGAGACGGTAGACCTGCATGGCGCCGGCCAGTATCCCCTCCAGCGTGACCGTCACTCCGCCCAGCGCGACCAGGGGCCGGCCCGGGGTGGTAAAAAAGTAGAAGAAAAACATAAAGAAGCCGAGCCAGAAGACGGTGCGCAGGGTGCCCAGCAGTGCCCGCCATGGGGCGCGGGAGAGGAGAACCGCCGCGCCGACCAGCCCCACCGTCAGCAGGTGGCCGAGGGGATGACGAACGGCGAAAGGCAACACCATCAGCACCGTCGCGGCCCCCATTTTGACCCGGGGGTCCAGCCGGTGCAGGACGGTATCGGCCGCGAAGTACATTCCCGGCAGGAGAAGATTCATCCTTTTCCCTCACACCAAGACACAAAGACATGAAGAAAGGCACTATATCCTTTGTGCCTTTGTGTCTTTGTGTGAAATGAGTCCGCGCACGATTTCGGTGACGACTTCCTCCATATCCAGCGCGTCGGTGCGGACGGGCCATCCGGCGGCCCGGAGGGCTTCCAGCAGCGCCACGCCGGGGGGCGGGGAAAGGCCCACGGAGCGCAAACCGGCGCCGTCGCCCAGAATGTGGCCGGTGGGGCCATCGGCCACGACCTGCCCGTCGGCCAGCAGGACCACCCGGTCCACCAGCCCGGCCATTTCGTCCAGGTGGTGGGAGACCAGGATGAGGGTGGCGCCGGTCTGGGCCTGCCAGGCGCGCAGGCAGGCCAGGATGTCGGCCCGCCCGCGCGGGTCCAGCCCGGCAGTGGGCTCATCCAGAATCAGGACCCGGGGCTGGAGGGCCAGGATGCCCGCCAGGGCCACCCGCCGCATCTCCCCGCCGCTGAGGGCGAAGGGCACCCGGTCGGCGAAGGCCTCGGGGTCCAGCCCGACCATTTCCAGGGCCCAGCGGACCCGCGCGGCGATTTCGTCTGCGCCCAATCCCAGGTGGCGGGGCCCGAAGGCCACCTCCCGGAAGACGGTCACCTCAAACATCTGGGCCTCCGGGAACTGGAAGGCCAGCCCGATCTGCCGCCGTCGGGCGCGCGCTTCGGGAGTGCGCGCGTGGGCCGGGACGCCGTCCAGCAAAACCTGCCCGGCGGCGGGCGTCAGCAGGCCGGCGATGTGCTGGACCAGGGTGGACTTGCCGGAGCCGGTGGGGCCGGTGATGCCCACCCGCTCCCCCGGCCCAATCTCCAGGTGGATCCCCCGCAGGGCCACCCGTTCCGCCGGCGTCCCCCGGGCGTAGATGTGGGTCAGGCTTTCTATCTGAATGTGCATAGCAGCGCAGCCGCCAGTGCCTCCACCGTCAGTAGGCCCGGGGGGAGGGGAATCCCCCGCTCCCGCAGGCGGCGGGCCACCTCCGCCGCAAAGGGTCGCCCCAGGCCCAGCCCCTCCACTTCCGGGGCCTCCAGGACCTCCTCCGGGGGACCGTCCCGCACAATCCGGCCCCCGTCCATCACCAGCACCCGCCGGGCCAGGGCCGCCTCGTCCATATTCTGGGTGATGAGGATGACGGTGAGCCCCCGTTCAGCGTTCAGCCGCCGGACGGTCTGGAGCACCTGACGGCGCCCCTCGGCGTCCAGCATAGAGGTCGGTTCGTCAAAGACGATGCAGTCGGGGCGGGTCGCCAGCGCGCCCGCGATGGCGACCCGCTGTTTCTGACCGCCGGAGAGCATGTGCGGCGGGTGGTGGCGGTACGCCGTCATCCCGACGACCTCCAGCGCCTCGTCCACCCGCCGCCGGATTTCTGCCGCTGGGACCCCCAGATTCTCCGGCCCAAACGCCACGTCCTCCTCCACCGTCCCGGCGACAATCTGGTTATCGGGGTTCTGGAAGACCATGCCCACCCGCTGCCGGACGGCCCGGATGTGGCGCGGGTCGGAAGTGAGCAGGCCGTCCACCCAGACCTCCCCGGCGGTGGGGAGGAGGAGCGCGTTGAAGTGGCGGGCCAGGGTGGACTTCCCCGACCCGTTGGGCCCGATCAGGGCAACGAACTCCCCCCGCCCAATGGTCAGGTCAATCCCCCGCAGGGCCGGGATGGCCCGGCCGTCCTCGGCGGTGTAGGTGTATTCCAGGGCGCGGGTCTGGATGAACGGGAGGGGCATCGGGAATCGTGAAACGTGAAAAGTGAAACGGGAAACGGGAAACGGGAAACGGGAAACGGGATCAGTCGCGCAGGGCGGCGACGCGGCCTCTCCCCCTGGCCCGCAGGACGGCGACGGTGGGGATGGTGACGACCAGCGCGAGGGCAATCTCAATGGGCACGTTCATGGAGAAGACGGGCGCCAGCAGGGCCACCGGCAACGTCCCCAGGAAGATGAGGATGCCCAGGACGCCGAAGGTATTGGTCAGCGTGCCGACCAGCCCGGCGACGGCGGCGGCCAGGAGAGGCCAGCGGCGCAGGGGACGGAAGGCGTAGTAGGCGGTGACGCCGATGAGCAGGCGGGGCAGGAAGGCCGCCGCCAGCGCCACCAGCAGGTTCCCCCCGGCGAAGGTGATGAAAGCCGTGCTGTAGAGGTACCAGGTGGAGACCGCCAGCACCAGCCCGACCAGGGCACCGACGATGGGGCCGGAGAGGATGCCGGCGATGATGGCCGGCAGGTGCAGGCTGGTGGCCGCCTCGCTGGGGTTGGGGACCGGGATCAGTCCCAAGGGGGTGAAGGCCAGGACGATGGCCAGCGCGCCGAAGACGCCGGCCACGGCCAGGTCGTGGGTGCTCAGACGGGCACCGAGAGAACGGGTTTCAGGACTCATCGTGACCTCCTGTGGTGTAAGGATAAGGATACAAGGATACAGGGATGCAAGGGTATGGGGGATGGGAGGCGATGAGCGGCAAGAGGGGGGCGCGGGGGCAACCCCGTTGGGACCGGGCCCTTTCCTTTTGCCGTCTCGGTCGCCTCCGGCGATCCCAGCGGCACGGGAAAGTAGGGCATAGACACACTCCTCAAATAGGCTCACGGCCGCAGAGGGTCCGTGGCGGAAGGGTGGCTTCCTCACCCCACCCCCAGCGGCTTCGCCGCTATCCCCTCCCTCAAGTTTGGCCTTTTTGCGCACGGCTTTCCCGAACGGGCCTCCGGCCGCTTCTGCGGCCTAAAAGATCGTTGATTTTTCACTGCGGCGGCTTCGCCGCCGCAGTGAAAAATATTTTCTTTTATTCTTCTGGCCCGGCAAAAGGCGATTTTCAGCGATTTTCTAACCACCCACCCTGAAAAAGCCAAACTTCAGGGAGGGGGTGCCGCCGAAGGCGGCGGGGGAGGGGTGAGGCTGAACAGTTACACCTCCGCTTTACGGCTGGTATCGGAGAATCAGGTCCTTCGCCGCCCGCACTTCGTCCAGCCGCCGGACAGGGGCGTTGTGGGGCGCCTCGTGCAGCAGTTGCGGGTTCGTACGGGCCTCCTCGGCGATGCGCAGGAGGGCATCGGCAAAGGCGTCCAGCGTCTCTTTGCTCTCCGTCTCCGTGGGCTCAATCATCAGCGCCTCGTGGACGATGAGGGGGAAGTAGTTGGTCGGCGGGTGGAAGCCGTAGTCTATGAGCCGTTTGGAGATGTCCAGCGCCCGCACATCGGGAGCATTGGGGATGCGGCCCTCGCAGACGAACTCGTGCATGCAGATGCGGTTGTACGGGACATGGTAGACGTGCTGGATGCGGCTCTTGAGGTAGTTGGCATTGAGGACGGCGTCCTCCGCTACCTGGCGCAACCCCTCCGGCCCCATCATCCGGATATAGGTGTAGGCGCGCACCATCACCCCGAAGTGACCGTAGAAGGCCTTCACCCGACCGATGGACTTGGGCGGATTGTAGAACGTGAAGAACGGGCTGTTTTCGGCGGAGCGCTGAGGGTCTATGGCGACGATGGGGCTGGGGAGGAAGTCGGCCAGAGTCGCCGACGCGCCCACCGGCCCGGAGCCGGGGCCGCCGCCGCCGTGCGGGGTGCTGAAAGTTTTATGGAGGTTATAGTGGAGGACGTCAAACCCCAGGTCACCGGGGCGGGCGATGCCCAGCAGGGCGTTCATGTTGGCGCCGTCGCCGTACATCAGGCCGCCGTGCTCGTGGATGAGGGCGGTGATTTCCTCCAGATGCTCGTCAAACAACCCCAGCGTGTTGGGATTGGTGAGCATCATCCCCACCAGCCGGTCGCGGTGTTCCCGGCAGGCGGCCTCCAGCGCCTTCAGGTCCACGTTGCCCCGGTCGTCGGAGGGGACCTCCACCACCTTCAGCCCGCTCATCGTCGTGCTGGCGGGGTTGGTCCCGTGGGCAGAGTCAGGAACCAGGATGACATCCCGGTGGGACTCTCCCCGGTCGCACTGCCAGGCGCGCATCATCAGCACACCGGTCAGTTCGCCGTGCGCCCCCGCCGCTGGCTGGAGGCTGACGGCAGCAAACCCCCCAATCTCTTTCAGGAACTCCTGCAGGAAGTACATCAGCGCCAGGGCCCCCTGGACCGTCTCCTCATCCTGATAGGGGTGGAGGTGGACGAAGCCGGGCAGTCGGGCCATTTCCTCGTTGATCTTGGGGTTGTACTTCATCGTGCAGGAGCCCAGGGGGTAGAAGCCCGTATCCACCCCGTAGTTCATCTGGGAGAGATGGGTGTAGTGGCGGATCAGGTCCACCTCGCTGACTTCCGGCAGCGGCAGGTCGTCCCGCAGGAATTCCCGGGGCAGTTCTGTCGGAGGGACGTCCAGTTCCGGCAATGCCACCGCGCACCGGCCGGGGCGGGAGATCTCAAAGATCAGGGGTTCGGGTGAGATTGGAGATTTCATTATCGTGCTCCTCTGGCAGGTAGATCCGAATTCTGTCCACTTCTACAATCCACAGGTGCTGCTGAATGGGCATCCGGACAACCGCCCGGAGAAACTGGGCAATCATCCGCTCCAGCAACTCCGGAGTGGGGTTCTGAGGAATCCGAAGGACCGCGATCCCGCTGCTCTGATGGGGAGGAAAACGGATGATGTTGGCAAAATCCAGGTCTAGCGTGACCAGGCATCTACCCTCATCGCAGCAGATCTCAAAGAGTTGCTGATCGGAGCAACCCTGCAGATGTTGTTCGCGGACTGGCTGGACATCATATCCGGCGGCCCGAAAGACCCGTTGGGCCCGCGTCCCGAAGTTCTCATCCAACTTGAACTTCATGCTCGGTGGGGATCAGGACATAGCGCTCGCGGGACATCTCGGCACCGTACGCGATAGCGGCCCGGATGTCTTCCTCGGTCAGTTGGGGGTACTCTTGCAAAATATCCTTAATTTTCATCCCGCTGGCCAGATAGTCCAGAATCAGAGAGACCCAGATTCGGGTGCCGCGAATGCAGGGCTTCCCGAAGCAAACTTCAGGGTCCACAGAAATCCGCTTCAGAAGGGGGTTGTTATAGCTTCCCATCTTGCCAATCCGGTCTCTGGATTTACACTGCCTCTTTCAGCGCTTCCACCAGGCTGTCAATCTCCTCGCGGGGGTTCATCTCCGTCACGCAGACCAGCATGGGGTTCTGGAGATGGGGGTAATTCCGCCCCAGGTCGTACCCCCCGATGATGTCCCACTCGTCCAGCAGATAGTTGTTGATCTCTTTGACCGGCTTCGGGCAGCGGACGACGAACTCCTTGAAGAAGGGCTTTTCCCGCAGGACGGTGTACCCGTCCAGTTGGTCAATCCGGTCGGCGGCGTAGTGGGCCTTGTGGTAGCAGAGTTCCGCCACCCGGCGCATCCCACAGCGGCCCAGCGCGGCCATATAGACCGCCGCCGCCAGCGCGACCAGTCCCTGGTTGGTGCAGATATTGGAGGTGGCCTTTTCCCGCCGGATGTGCTGTTCCCGGGTGGAGAGGGTGAGGACGAACCCGCGCTTCCCTTCAGTGTCCACCGTCTGCCCGACCAGGCGCCCGGCCATCCGGCGGACGTACTCCATGCGGGTGGCGAAGAAGCCCAGGTACGGGCCGCCGAAGTTGAGGCCGGCCCCCATACTCTGCCCTTCGCCGACGACGATGTCGGCGCCGAAGGCGCCCGGGGGCTTCAGCATCCCCAGCGCGATGGGGTCTGCCGCCACCACCAGCAGGGCCCCGACCCGGTGGGCCGCCTCCGCGTACGGGGTCAGGTCCTCAATCCGGCCCAGAAAATCCGGATACTGGACGATGAGACAGGCCGTCTCCCCGTCCACCAGGTCGGTGACGGGCCGGGAGCCCTCATCTCCCACGATGTTCAGCCCCATGCCCTGGGTATAGGTGCGGACGACGGCGCGGTATTCGGGGTGAAGCCAGGGGGAAAGGACGACTTTGCGTCGCTTCAGGCGGTGGACGTTGATGGCGGTGATGACGGCCTCGGCGGTGGCGGTGGCGCCGTCGTAGTGGGACGCGTTGGAGACCTCCATACCGGTCAACTCACAGATCATCGTCTGGTACTCAAAGATGGCCTGGAGGGTCCCCTGGCTGACTTCCGGCTGGTAGGGGGTGTAGGCGGTGTAGAACTCGCCCCGGCGCAGGACGGCGTCCACCACGGCGGGGACGTAGTGGCGGTAGGCGCCCGCGCCCAGGAAGCAGGGGCCGTCGGCGGTGGTGAAGTTGGCGGAGGCCAGCACCTCCAGTTCCCGGCGCACCTCCATTTCCGAGAGGGCGGGGGGGAGGTCCAGGTCGGGGAACCGCACCCGCTCGGGGACGTCCTGGAACAACTCCTCCACCGACCGGACGCCGATGGCGTCCAGCATATCTCTGCGGTCTTCATCGGAGTGAGGGATGAAGGACATAGGGACCTCCGGAACAGGGGTTAGAGTAGTTTTTCTTTCTCCAAAATCTGCTGGACTTCTGTGAGGAACTCCTCATTTCGTTCCGTTCAAATTCCTCAAAGGTCATTCCGTACTTTCTCTGGTAGAACCGGTCTATCCATTCATAGCGGGCCAGGCGGCGCCGGATTTCATTTTCCAGCACCCGACTCAACTTGGTTTCCAATCGGTCGCCGGCCTCCAGGTGATCAATGATTCGCGCTAACCGTTCGGAAACTGCGATAGTGGACATCGCTGCCATCCCTAATAGGTGATCTCCAGCAATCCCTCCGCGATCTGGCGCAGGGCACTGGCGGGCATCTCCGCCAGTTTCATCGCCACCTCCAGGTAACTGCGATTAATGGGGCGGGAGACGAATTCCTGAATTTCCGGCGGTAGTTGCCGGAACATGCGAAAAGCCCGCTGTTCGGCTTCCCATTTCCCGATCAGGCCCGATGAATCCAGGAAATACTCTATCGGCCGGTTCAGCGCTCGGGCCAGTATCTCCAGTTCCATCATCGGGATGGGTTGCTCTCCCTGCTCGTAGGCTGTAATACGGCGGACGGAGCAACCCAGCAATTGGGCCAGGTCTTTACGGCTCTTGCCGGCTTCTTTGCGGGCCTGTTGTAGCAAGGCCCCAATCACCCGATGACGGACGGCCAGAATTTCCTGCACCGGCGGTGCAGACACTTCGCTCAACAGTTGGGCGTTGGAGTCCCAGAAGTGCTGGACCGGTACATCCAGGAAGAAGGCCAGGGCCTCCAGTTCGGGCAGCGATACCGGTTTGCGTCCCTCTTCGTAGGCGGTGATCGTGCTGACCGGGACGCCCAACCAGTTCGCACACTCCTGCTTGGTGCGGCCCGCCCGCACCCGTGCGTCCCGCAGCAGGACACCGATCATCCGGTTTCGCAGAGCGGTGGCTTCTTTATCCATCCGTTTCCCCTCCCGTTTGAGGGTCGCATCCGCTCAAACAGATACCTATGGCGAAGGGTATTATAGCACAAAGTGATTTGACCACAAAACGAGGATGCGGTATACTTGGGGACGTTCTGCATACGGGGTATTTTAGACCTGAGGAGGTGTCCGAATGAGTGGCCGATTCCCTGGATGGGGACGTGTGGCAGTCTTGCGGACGCGGCCGGAGACGGTCCTGGAGGATTACGCGCGGCTGATGGAACTGGCTGACTTCCGGGAGGCTCTGCCACCGGATAAAGAGACCATCCTGAAAGTCAACATCTCCTGGCAGACCTGGTACCCGGCCTGCTCCACTGCCCCCTGGCAACTGGAAGGGGTCATCCGGGCGCTCCTGGCGGCAGGGTACCGCGACCTCATCGCGGCCCAGAACAACACCGTCGTAGTGGATGCCTATGTGGGGGAGCGGAACAACAAGCACCTCTACGTGGTCCAGAAGTACGGCCTGCGGAATGTCCACCTCTACGAACCCCAGTACCGCTGGGTACGCTACGAGCCCAAGCGGCCGTTTCTGGTGCTGGACCAGGTCTACCCGGAGGGGGTGTACATCCCGGAGATTCTCATCGGGAAGAATATCATCCAACTCCCGACGGTCAAGTGCATCCATCCCGATACCCACCTTCCTCTGGCCGACGGCACACTGATGCGCATTGGGGACCTGGTGGAGAGCGCATTGCGGGCCGGGGCAATCCCCTTGCTGGACAAAGACGGAGACGTGCGTTTTGCCGGAGCATTGCCGCTCTGGAGCCTCACTCCAGACGGACAGGTAGTTCCCCAGCAGACATATCTCTTCTGGCGGACTCCCTTAAAGGGACAACCCCTCTGGCGTGTCCGCACGAAGACAGGACGGGAGGTCACTGTCTCGCCAGAGCATCCCTTCCTGACCCCCCAAGGTTGGCGAAAGGCCTCTGAACTCACTCTGGGGGATCGGGTTGCAATTCCCCGACGGATTCGGGTCCAGGGCGCTCCGCAGCCTCTTCCCCGGCCGTCTGTGATGCTGGAAGAGGTAGACATCTCCGCTATCCCCTTCCGCCCGGGCCGGAAATTCTCCGTGGAGTTCCAGAAGGGGGTTGTAGAGGCCTACCTTTCCGGGGAGACCCTGGAGCAGATCGCGAAGCGGTTTGGAATGCGCTGGCAGAGTGTGCAATCTATCCTGAGGCGGTACCGAATCCCCATGCGGCGGATGAAACACTGGATTCGCGTACCGGAACGGACTTCCCCGGAGTTCTGGCGATGGTTCGGGTACTTTATGGCAGAAGGGTGGGTGCAGCCCATGCGCACTACCTGCCGGTTCTGGTGGACGAATGGGACACCGGAGATCCGGGAAGATTTCTTCCGACTCACCCGAGACCTCTGGGGGCTGGAGATAACGCCCAGAGCGCGGGGATACGATTGCTATGTGGATAGCGTTCAACTGCGGGCATTCTTTGAGAAAATGGGGCTTCCTATCCCACTGGATGCGGCGAGTAAAAAGGTACCTCCCCTTCTATTCCGATGCTCCGATGAAGAGATTGCCGCCTTCCTGAGTGGATACCTGGATGGAGATGGCACGGTGGGTCTGCAAGACGGGCTTCATGTGACGACGAAGAGTGAAGCCCTGGCCCGAGACCTCCAGTACCTGTTTCTGCGGCTGGGCGTTGTGGCCTTTCTTCACGACCACTGGGCCCGAGCGACCAACACCTCGGCCCCGCCACAACGCTATCACCGGCTCTCCGTGTACGGTGACGACCTGGTGACGCTGGCCGGGTGGATCCGATTCCGGAGTCCCCGAAAGCAGCAGCGTCTTCAGGCTCTGGTGGAGCGCCGAAAGAACGGGAAACGGCCCAGCAACTGGGATACCATCCCGGTAGACCGGGCCCAGTTCCGGAAAGTTCGTATGGGGTTAAACTTTTCGCAGGCCTCTACGGGCCGCCCTGGGTGGGTCAACCAAATAGAGAACGGTAAAACCACCCCCACCCGTCGCGTCCTGCAGTATTTTATTGAGCTCTTTCAGCGAGCCGATACGGAAGGCCGTTACAAACAAGAGATAGAGACAATGGCCTTCCTGGCCAGCGAGGACATCGCTTGGGACCACGTTGTTGCGGTGGAGCAAGTCCGGTCGGAGATGCCCTACCTGTACGATTTCACGATGACGGCTTACTCCAACTTCGTGGGCAACGGCCTGATCCTGAGCAACACGCATGTCTTCACCACCATTACCGGCGCGATGAAGAACGCCTTCGGCGGGCTTCTGGGGACCAGGCGGCACTGGACCCATTCCGTCATCCACGAGACACTGGTGGACTTGCTGATGATCCAGCAGGACATCCACCCGGGCCTTTTCGCGGTGATGGATGGGACCTTTGCCGGAGACGGGCCCGGGCCGAGGGCGATGCGCTGGCACGAGAAAGACGTCATCCTGGCTTCCGCCGATCAGGTCGCCATAGATGCGATTTCGGCCCACATGCAAGGGTTTGACCCTCTCTCCATTCCTTTCATCCGCATTGCTCATGAGATGGGGCTGGGCGTGGGCGACCCGCGCCAGATAGAGATTGTCGGTGAAGACCCGGAGTGGGTGCTTTCCCAGAACTGGGGCTTTGTTCAGGAAGACACCTTTGCCAGCCGGGGGCAGAAGATGATTTACCACGGCCCCCTCAAGCCATTTGAGAAACTGCTCCTGCGCACTCCGCTGGTTCCCTGGTCTTACTTCGCCTCCAATTTCTATCACAATGTGTACTGGTACCCCTTTGTGGGGCGCAAGCGGGTGGAGGCGGCGTTGCAGACGAAATGGGGGCGGTTGTTTGCTGAATATGGAGCGGAAGCGGGGTACGGAGGCGCGGTGATGCCGGGGATGGAGCCGCGGACGGTGATAACGGCGGCCCTTGGGCTATCGTTGCTGGCGGCGGGGATTGTCGCCGGAGCCTGGTGGCTGAGCCGGAGGCAGAGATAGATAAAAAAAGAAAATATTTTTCACTGAGGCGGCTTC
>DAOTWL010000291.1:0-1984 GCA_034435875.1 Anaerolineae bacterium | reverse complement strand
TGGACGGTCTGGGCCTCCGGCGCGCCTCCGTCCTGGGCCACTCCCTGGGCGGCTTCATCGCCCAGGAACTGGCCCTGGCCCGCCCCGACCTGGTGGAGAAACTGATTCTGGCCTCCACCACCTACGGCGGCCCCAACGTCATCCCCATCACCCCGGAGGCGCTGGAGGTGCTGACCAAGCGGGAGGGCGACCCGGTAGAACTGGTCAAGCGCGGGATTCAGGTGGCCTGCGCGCCGGGATTCGCCGAACGGCATCCCGAAGTGGTGCAGGAACTGCTGGCCTACCGGCTCACCAACCCCGTCCCGCCGGAGCAATATCAGGCCCAGGTGATGGCCGGCGCGACCCACAACGCCGAGGCCCGCATCGGCCAGATCGCCTGCCCGGTGCTGGTCCTCTTCGGCGAGCACGACAAGGTCGTCCCGCCGGGCAACGCCGAACTCCTGGCCCGTAAACTCCCGAACGCGCGGGTGAACATCCTGCCTGGCGTGGGCCACGTCTTCCCCATTGAGGATCCGGCGGCGACGGTAGCGGCAGTTGTAGAGTTTCTGATGTAGCACAAGGTGAATCTTGTGTTACGGGGAAGAAGTATGCGATCCGCACAAATCCTTTCCACCGGCAGTTATGTCCCCGAGCGGGTGGTGACCAACGCCGAGATAGACGAAATCCTCGGCGAGCCGACCAGCGACTGGCTGATAGAGAACGTCGGCATCCGGGAGCGGCGGTGGATGACCCCCGACCAGACCACTTCCGACCTCGTGGTGGAAGCCTCCCGGCGGGCCCTGGAGCGGGCGGGCATCCGTCCGGAAGACCTGGACCTCATCATTCTCTCCACCGACACTCCGGATTACCTCTCGCCAGGCACGTCCGTCGTCGTCCAGTACAAATTGGGCGCGGTCAACGCCGGCTGCTGGGACGTCAATAGCGCCTGTGCGGGCTGGGTGACCGCGCTGGACCAGGGCGCGCGCTACATTATGACCGAACCGTCTATCCGCTACGTCCTGGTGGCGGGCGGCTACGGGATGAGCCGCTTCCTGGACCTGACCGACAAGCGGACCGCCAACCTCTTCGCCGACGGCGCGGGGGCGGTGGTGCTGGGCGCGGGGAGCGAGCCAGGCCTGCTGGCCAGCCAGTTCCTGGCCCGGGGGGAGTACCACGATGCCCTGGGCATCTACACCGGCGGCGCCTTCCGGCCCTGTACGCCGGAAAACCTGGAGCAGTACGGCCCCCCGCGCGTCCAGTTCGTCCGCAAGTTCCCCAAGACCTTCAACACCGAATACTGGCCCCGTCTCATTCAGGCCGCGCTGGACAAGGCCGGCCTGACTGTGGACGACGTCTCCCTCTTCCTCTTCACCCAACTCAACCTGCGCACCATTGAACTGATGATGCAGATTCTGGGCCAACCGATGGAGAAGACCCACTGGATTATGGACAAGTGGGGGTACACCGGCTCCCCCTGCGTGGCCATGGCGCTGGACGATGCCATCGCGCAGGGCAGGGGCCCCCGTCCCGGCGACGTCATCGTCTTCTGCGCCAGCGGCGGCGGCATCAGCATGGCCGCATCCGTGTGGCGCTGGGTGTGAAGTGCGTTCCTCACCCCTCCCCCGGCGGAGGGGATGGCGGCGCAGCCGCCGGGGGTGGGGTGAGGAGAAAAGGAGCATCCTATGTACATCGGCGACTATCTCGGCCGTCGGGCCATCTACAGCCCGGACAAACTGGCGATTGTGGACGCGGGCAAAGAGCCGCCCTGGCGGCTCACCTACCGCCAGATGAACGAACGGGCGAACCGCTTCGCCAACTGGCTGCGAAGCGTCGCCGGGGTCCGCAAGGGCGACCGGGTGGCCATCCTGGCACGGGACGGCGTGGAGCACCTGGACTGTTTCTTTGCCTGCGCCAAACTGGGCGCCATCCACACCGCCCTCAACTGGCGGCTCCACTGGCGGGAACTGGCGGAAATCGTCCAGCGGACCGCCCCCACCGTCCTCCT
>DAOTWL010000290.1:0-2025 GCA_034435875.1 Anaerolineae bacterium | reverse complement strand
GCGGGATGGTCTACGTACCGGCGGGTGAATTCGTCATGGGCGCTCCCGCCGAGTGGATTGCAGAAGACCCCATCCATCATCATACGGAAGGACCGATGCACGTGGTATATCTGGATGCGTATTACATAGACCGGTATGAGGTGACGAATGAGGAATATGTGGCGTTCTTGAACGCGCTGGGGCGGAGTAGTCTGGCCTGCTATGGGCGTACCTGTGCCGCCGTGCGGCGGGAAGAGGACTGGAACACTTCATTACGCGATATTCGGCTGATAGAATACCCGGGCGTTCGCTTCACCTACCGGGTGGCGGAAGGGTATGAGCAGTATCCGGTAATCGGCGTCTCCTGGTATGGAGCGCTGGCATATTGTGCATGGCGGGGGAAGCGGCTGCCGACAGAAGCGGAGTGGGAAAAAGCAGCGCGTGGAACCGACGGCCGCCGTTATCCCTGGGGAAATGAGTGGAATGAACAAACACTGGCGGGTAGGTTGGATATATATTTAGAGAAGAGGAAGATAGGCACTGATCCCGTTGATGTGAGCCCTTATGGGGCAATGGATATGTTAGGGAATGCCGGAGAATGGGTAATGGATTGGTTTGCTTCGGACTATTATGCTTTATCTCCCTACCATAATCCACCCGGTCCGCCCTTTGGTGAAAGCCAAAAAATATACCGGCTATCATCAGAAGGATGGGGGATTGCAGAGAGACACTCCAACTTTTTATTTAACACAACTTGGCAGGGATTTCGGTGCGCCTACTCGCCGCAAATCACTCTATCCGGGCCTGAGCCATAGAACCCATTATGAAACGCAAGGTGCAAGAAAAGGAGCATCCATGAAAAGCCTTATCAAACCATGGCAAGCAGTGATTCTGCTGTTAGGGATGGCCCTTCTTTTTTCAGCCTGCGAAGGCGGTACTGCAACGCCCACGATGCCTCCTGCTACTCCAACGCCGGCACCGACACCCTCCCCCGGCCCCGCCGTCACTTATCACGCCCGGGACTTTGGTGTTACCTGGAGCAGCACTTACTATCTCCCTTTCACCCAGCAACCTCAGCAGGCTGTTGACGCTGGAGCAACCTGGGACCGCTGGGATCTGCACTGGGGATGGATCATGAGGTCCGATCCACCCGCCTGGGAGGGTGAGTGGCCCACTTCGTATAATTATGATGTAGCAGTAGACCAAGACAGAGGAACGAATCCTCCACTGAACATCTTGGCCATCTTGAACGGCCCGCTGCTGGAAAACCCCACTTACGGTCCGGGTAGTTCCTGGGAGGAGTTTGTCCAGGCTGTGAAGGACCAATATGGCGACAGTATCTCCGCCTGGGAGTTAGGCAACGAGACGGGCTTTGTCCACGAAGAGGCCGGGAAGCCGCCGCCCCTCACACCGAAGGAGTACATAGAGGCCCTCCATACGACCTGCAGGGTGCTCGGTCAGGACCAGACGCTCATCCTCGGCAGCCCGACCGCGCAGGTAGGACTCTCTGTGGCAAATAAAGGACACGAATATAACGAGGGCGAACCCGCTGTCGGAACGCAAACTTACCAGGGAATTTTAGACCTCATTAAAGAGAAGCCCTCTCTTCAGAGTTGCGTTGATGCGATTGGTGTACATGTCTACCTCCGGGTCCCCTGGTCGTACTATGTGATTACCGGGCTGAAGAAATACCTTAAATCTGGGTGGCCCAATCCGGGCTTCTGGGTCACCGAATCAGGAGTAGCGGCTGGTAGTGATGACCGCCCTGGCTGGGGTGCTGAAGGGTTCCAGAGCGAAGAGGTGCAGGCCAACTATATAATTCAGCAGTATGCAATGGCCAAGCAGGCGTTCCGGGAGGTTGGCCAACCCGAAGATGCAGGGGTTATCTTCCATCATTGCTTGCGTGACGGTTGCGGCGGCACCTATGGCTTGGTAGATTCCAGTAATCAACCACGGCCTTCGTTTTATGCTGCTTGGCTGACGACACGGCTTTTGGGAGAGGCGACTTTCGGGCAAGACGAAAGTGGTAATGGCTACAAACACCTG
>DAOTWL010000289.1:0-1613 GCA_034435875.1 Anaerolineae bacterium | reverse complement strand
ACCCCCGGCCCCTCCCCCAAGCGAAGCGATGGGGGAGGGGGGATGAAGGGGGGTGGGGGCAAAAGCGACTTCCCTGGACCGCATAAGGTGTTGATTTTACTTTAGTGCCATTTTTTATTGCCGTGTTGATCCGCGTTTTTCCGCGTCCTATCTGAAAAGTGTCCAGTAGCCCGTTTCCCGCGCTCCGTTCGGCAAAATCTACCGGACGAGCCTCCGGTTCGGCAGCAGAATGTGGTAGTAAAAGCCGTTCATGCAGATATGCTCCACCGGGCGGTAGTGCCGACCAATGGCCTCCAGGACCGGTTGGGGGTAGAACTGGGCCCGAAAGACGACGACGCCAAACTCCTCCGCCTCAATCCGGCGGATCAATTCCGAAGTGTCCAGCAATCCGTTCTTGTAGAGATTCAGCAACTGGGTCGGGTTGGTCACCACCGGGCGGCCCGCCAGCAGGCTGAAGGCGGCCTCTTCGCTGAATGACGGCCCGTCCGAATCGCGGACGTAGGCCAGAATCCGCTCCCCGGCCCGGTAGTCCGCTTCGGTCAGCCGGTGGCCTAACTGGGTGTAACCGCCGCTATCATAGTAGGCGAAGACGGTGCAATCCCCCCGAATCGTCCGGTCGGCGAGGCCCAGCGCCCGCGCCAGCGGCCCGAAGACCGGCCCTTCGGTGGGCATGTGCAGGTTGCAGGCTGCCTGAGTGAGGAAGAGGACGGGCACCAGCAGGGCCACCCCGTTCTCCCACCGGGGCCATCGGCGGGAGACGGCCCCGATCAGCCGCAGCAGTGCCCGCCCGCTCATCACGCAGGCGGCGGCGATGGACGTGGTGAAGTACGCCGGTCCGGCCCCCCATTTCCCGCTCAGGAGCCCCATCCCCACCACCAGGACAAACCAGAGGCTATAGACCGACAGCCGGTCCCAGAACAGTTCCCACACCAGCATCCCCGTCGCCAGCAGGATGAGGACGGGGTGAAGCCGCAGCCACTGGGTCAGAAACACCAGCGTCTGGCGGTAATCAAACTCGTTGACGTTGGCATGGATGATGTTGACGGTCCATTGCCCGCCGGTGGCGCGGTCTATCAGCAGGAAGAGCCCCCCGGCGACCAGTGCCAGTCCGGCCCCGCCGGCCAGCGCCCGGCGGATGTCCCGCAGAAAGACGAATCCCAGCGCGGCGATGACAGTGAAGACGGCCAGTTGTTTGGTGTACCCCGCGCAGAGCAGGAGGAAGAGGCCCAGGAGGAGGTACCGGTCGCCGTGACGGGGGTGCTGGAACTGCGCGATGGCGGCCACGGCCAGTGTCTCAAACATCACCATCGTCATATGCAGGCGACAGAGGGGGCCGATCTGGTAGACGATGTTGGCCGCCAGGAAAGAAAGCCCCGCCAGGACCGGGACAGCCCAGGGGAGGAGGCCGCGCCGGCCTCTGGCTTCCCGCCGCACGATCCAGGCGACCGTCCCCGCCGTGACCAGCGTCGCCAGAAACGAGACCAGTCGCCCGGCGACCAGGCGGGGGCCGAAAACCCCCAGGAGCGGGACAATGAGCAGGTGGAAGAGCGGTGGATAGTTGGAGCCGTAGAACGGGAAAGTGCTGTTATCCCGGTACGGCCACTCTCCCTGGC
>DAOTWL010000288.1:0-7009 GCA_034435875.1 Anaerolineae bacterium | reverse complement strand
CAAAACCCGCCCCACCCCCGGCCCCTCCCCCAAGCGCAGCGATGGGGGAGGGGGGATGAAGGGGGGTGGGGGCAAAAGCGACTTCCCTGGACCGCATAAGGTGTTGATTTTACTTTAGTGCGGAATTTCTTTGGGTTCATCTCAGGATCAGTGTTGGGGAAACAGGAGTTGTTGTCCCAGGCGCTAAAACGAGTCCAACCGGAGACGCACGCAGGGAAGGCCAGTGATAACGGTACTGGACTCTGGCGAATCTTCCTTTGGAGGCAGATTCCCGCAGATTTTGCGCAGATGGTCTTTGAAAATCCTCAGAATCTGCGGGCGAAGCCTGCGGAAATCGGCGTCCTATTTGGAGATTTCTGCACGTTTTCAAGAATCGCCAGACTCCAGCTCCTTACTGTTGGACGTATTGGGAGTCCTGGTGCTGCGCCAGGTTGGATGATGTTCTGGTCCTTCATCGGCTCAGCCACGACCAGGGAATCAGCGGATTCACGATGTCCATCGCAATGATGACCAGCGAGAGGCCTACCAGGATGACCATCCCGGCCAGGTGGATTTTCGCCTCGGTCTCTGGGGAGATGCGGCGCCCCCGGATGGCCTCTATGAGGACGAACAGGGCCCGCCCACCGTCCAGCGCGGGCAACGGAAGCAGGTTGGTCATCCCCACGGCCAGGCTGATGAGGGCAGTGACCTGCAGAGCCAGGAAGGGGATACCTGTCTCTATGCTCTCTTTGAGGGCATAGCCCAGGAACCCCAGGATGCCCGGAATGCCTACCGGTCGGACGGCTTCGGCCGCAGAGACCTGGCCGCTGGAGACTATGCGCGGCAGGTTGAGGATGCTGAGGATAACAGCGGCCATGCTCTTCCCGGCAGCGACGGCGGCTCTGGGGAGAGCGTACCGTTCTACTGACGTCGGGTCCGGCCAGTCCTGCAGGCCGACTCCCAGGAAACCGCGCCCGTCGGTCAGGACAGGGGTGGCCGTAATGGTGAGAGGCACCTTTTCCCGCAAAACGGTCAGTTCCAGCGACTCCCCTGACGAGGAGCGAATCCATTCCCGCAGTTCGGTGCTCCCTTTCTCCAGCCGGTCCCCGTTGACGGCGGTCACGATGTCCCCGGTTAGAAGGCCGGCCTCCTCGGCGGGGCTATCGGGAACCACTTCCTGAATCTGGACGAAGGCGCGAGTGGGGACGCCCATCGCGTAGGCGGTCATCATCAGGAGAAAGGCAGTCAGGATGTTGAGCAGCGCGCCGGAGAGGAGCACCGTCAGCCGCCAGCGCTTGGGCCGCGCCGCCAGACTCTGTGGATGTGACGGGTCCTCCTCGCCCAGGATGCGGACAAATCCCCCCAGCGGGAGCAGGTTGAGGGAGTAGAGGGTGCCGGGCTCCAGCGCGGTGAGGACGCCGCGCAGCCAGGGGGCCGCAGGCGCGGGCGCTTGTCCGGGAGGCGCCGTCGCCCGCCGAATCTCTACGACGTGTGGGATGTCCTCCGGGCCGGGCCGGAGACGGACCTCCACGGGCTGGCCCGGCGCCAGTCCAGGGGGCAGGCGGACCGAACCGGGCAGGAACATCCGCTGACCGTCCACTTCCATCGTCCCGTCCTCCCGGTGCAGGGTGAACAGGCGGGGCGGAAAGCCCAGGCCGAATTCCAGCACGCGCGCGCCGGCCCGGCGGGCGGTCAGGAAATGCCCCAACTCGTGAATCAGAATCATCGGCCCCAGCATCAGGACCAGGGCCAGGGTGAGCCATTGAAAGAGTTCCATAAGAATCAGAGCATCAGGAGAATCAGAAGAATCGGAGAATCAGCGGAGGGGGCGTTCGTAGATGCGGTGGGCCTTGTAGAAGTTCACCCCCAGTCTTTCTATCTCCTGCATCATTTTGGCGTTCTGCTCGTTGACCTGGACGATTTCGGCGTGGCGGAAGCCCCGTTCGTGGACGGTCTTCTCCAGTTCGGTGAACATAATGGCGTCCACACCCAGGCCCTGGTACTTCGGCAGGATGCCGCCGCCATTGAAGTCTATCCGGTCGGTGTGGTTGAATTCCCACATCAGCATGGCCCAGCCGAAGGGGTAGAGACGCCCGCCGCACCGCTGCAGGGCCCGGTTGATGTTCGGAAAGCCCAGGACGAAGCCGACAATTTCGTCCCCTTTGACGACGACTTTGGAGAGATCGGGCCGGGTCAGGTTGATGAGCCGGTCAATGATGCGCTGGGCGTCCTCCCCGGTGATGGGGACGAATTCCCGGTTCTCGGCGAAGGCGGCGTTGTAGGCATCCACGACCCGGGGGGCGATGGCCCGCATTTCCGCTTTGGTGCGGAAGGTCAGCACCTGGAAGCCCCGCCGGGCCTTCACCCGTTCGGCAATCTCGTGGATCCGCTCCGGAAGTTGGGTGCTCCCCGGCAAGTAGCCGGAGAAGTAGTCGGTCTGCTTCCGGAAGCCCGCCTCCTGGATGAGACGGTCGTAGTACGGGTAGTTGTAGGCGATGCCCAGGGCGGGCAGGTACTCAAACCCCCGGATGAGTACTCCCAGGGAGTCCCCGGCGGAGAAGCCCTCGGGCCCGCTGATGGTCTCCAATCCCCGCTTTCGGGCCCAGTCAAAGGCCGCGTCAAAGAGCGCGCGGGCCACCTCCCCGTCGTCCACCGAATCAAAGAGGGCGAAGAAGGCCCCCTTCTGGCCCCGGTAGGCGTTGCGCTTGCGGGGCTCCAGGACGGCGATGCGCCCCACCACCTCCTTCCCGACCGTCGCCAGGAAGAAGTCGGCGTCGGAGTGACGGTAGTAGGGGTGGCGCTCCCGGTTCAGTTGCTTGCGGGCGCTGGAGACCAGCGGCGGCACCCAGTACGGGCATCCCCGATAGAGGCGGAAGGGGAAGCGGACGAAGCGGTCTACGTCCTGCGGGTCTTCGGTCTGGACGTTGTGGATGCTCACCATGGGCGGGCTCCGGTCACGCAAGATGAATCTTGCGCTACAGGGTCTTCGGTCTGGACGTTGTGGATGCTCACCATGGGCGGGCTCCGGTGTAGCACAAGGTTAACCTTGTGCATAGCGAAGTAACTGACGGCCAACACCCCCGGCCCGGCATGGGTGACGATGGCCGGAGGGAGCTCATAGATGGGGATGTCGGGGATGCCCAGTTGAGCAGAGAAATCGGCCGCCAGCGACCGGGCCGTGGCCTCGGCATCGGCGTGCATAACCGCCAGATAGGACTCGGGGGTACGGGGGCATCCTTCCAGCACCAGTTCCCGCAACCGCTCCAGCGCCCGGCGCTGGGTCCGCTGTTTTTCAAAGGGCTCCACCCGCCCGTCTTGCAGGGTCAGGATGGGCTTGACCTGCAAGAGCCCGCCCAGAAGGGCCTGAGCGCCGCCGATGCGGCCGCCCCGGTGGAGGTATTCCAGCGTGTCCACCACGAAATAGACCCGCTGGCGGGCGAGCAGCTCCTGGACCCGGGCGATGATGGTGTCGGCGTCCATCCCTTCCTGCGCCCAGCGGGCCGCCAGGAGGACGACCGTCGCCAGCGGCGCGGCGATGGTGCGGGTATCCACCACCCGGATGTCGGCTCCGGGGAAGTCCTGGGCCGCCGTCAGCGCGCTGCGGACCGTGCCGCTGAGTTCAGAGGACGGGTGCAGGCAGATGATAGTCCGGTACCCCTCCGCCAGCAACCGTTCAAAGATGGGGTTGTAGAGGGCCGGCGGGGGCGCGGCCGTCTTGGGCAGCGTCGGCGAGGAGCGCAGTTTCTGAAGGAACATCCGGGTGTCCATCTCCGTATCGTCCCGGTACATCTCCTCGCCGAAGATGATGATCTGCGGGAGGACCGGGATGTCATGGGCCTGGGCCAGTTCGGGCGGCAGGCCGGAAGTGGTGTCGGTGACGATTTTGATCATCGCGGCTCCTTTCTCTACCCAAATTATATAAGACAATCAGGAGGAGACAAGTTCCCTCCGGGCGGCCTCGCCCACCTCTGCCCAGCGGACGCCCTCCATTGCCATAAAGATCAGCCCCAGCAGGGTGACCGGGATCAGCAGGATGGCGTGAAGGACCAGGATGTAACTCCCTGCCGCCGCTGCGGGGGCGCCCATCCCCTGGATGATTTTGATGCCGACTTCAAAAGTGCCGATATAGCCGGGCAGGGACGGGAGCGCGGTCAGCAGGTTGACGGCCCCGCCCATCACCATCACGCCGATGTACCCCAGGTGGAGGTCAAAGGCGAAACTGACCAGCCAGTACTTGAGGGCTTCCAGCAGCCAGACCCAGAGGGTGATGCCGAAGAGGATCAGGACGTCCCGCGCGCTGCGCAACCCTTCCAGTCCGGCGATCACGCCTTCCAGAAAGTTCAGGAGTGACGGGCGGATACGAGGGGGGACGAGTCTATCCAGAGCCCAGCGGGCCACCTGCCGCAGGCGGTCCGGGTGGGCGGCCAGGAGCAGGAAAACCACCAGTGCGCCGAAGAAGACCCCGCTGGCGACGGCGACCAGCCGTCCCAGGAACGCAGAAAGGGGCAGGAAGAGCAGACCGAAGAGGACGAAGCAGACCAGGGTCAGGCCGTCAAACAGGCGCTCCAGAACGGCGGTGGTCAGGGTGGTGCCGATGTGGACGCCCTTCTTCCGCCAGAGGACGTAGGCCCGCAGCACCTCCCCCAGCCGGAAGGGGAGGATGTTGTTGCCCATATAGCCGATGACGACGACGGGGAAGAGGCGGGCCGTCGGAACCGATTTGCTCCCGCGCAGGAGAAACTTCCACCGCCAGGAGCGAAACCAGACGGAGATGAAGTAGACGGTCACGCCGGGGATCAGCCAGATGTAGCGGGCTGTTTTCAGCGCATCCCAGACCTCCCCCAGGTGCAGGTCCCGGAAGGCAAACCACAGGAAGAAGAGGCTCAGGATGAAGCCGATGAGGAGAATGGGCCAGCGCTGTTTGATCATGTCCGAAGGGTCCAGGTGTCGGAAGCGTATTTCTCCCGGCGCAGTTGCCGGGCGGTCTCCAACTCCCAGGGGGTCAGTTCCCCCCACTCCAGTTGGAGGTTCAGCGCGCGGGCGAAGCCCTCGGCGACGGCCCGCGCGGCCTCCTCCCACGAAACGTCCCGTCCCAGCACCTCTGCCAGCGTCGCCGCCCGGGCGCGCACCCGGGTCGGGTCGGCGGGCGGGTTCAGGAACGGGCAGATGCGGGCGATGTCGCCGGTTAATGGAAGTGCGCCATGCTGCAGGAGCGCCCCGCGCCCCCGCATCTGGGCGCTACCGACCAGTTTCCGCCCGTCCACCACAATCTCAAACTCCCCCGGCGTCTCAAAGCAGACGGGCCCGGTCGGGGCCGGGGGCTTTTGCTCCTGGGCGACGGCGTCCCGCACGCCCAGGAGGGCCAGCGCGGCCAGCAGACCCTGGCTGATGCGCCGGCAACTGGTCAGGACGTCCCCGCGCACGCGTGGGTCGGTCAGCGGCGCGGCGACGGAGTAGGTCAGTTCGTCTATGTGGAGGACGGCGCGCCCGCCGGTGGGGCGGCGGACCAGGCCGTATCCGGCGGCGGATAGCGCCTCCTGGTCCACCTCGTCGGCGGATTGGTGATGGCCCAGGGAGAGGCAGGGCGGCTCCCAGGCATAGAGCCGCAGCGTCGGCGGGACCCGTCCCTCCGCCACTCCCCGCCAGATGGCCTCATCCATGGCCATCTGGGTCGGCCCGTCGGCGGGCCCGAAGCGGATGAGTCTCCAGACCGGGAGATGGGGGTCCGTCATTTAGTCTATTGGGTCAGAGATTGCCGAAGGGAACGGCCGGCTCACCTCGTACCTCGCGCAGGGTTTTCAGCGAGGGTACTCCTTTGGGCGACCTGCACCTGATAGACACTCATGCCCGCCTCCGGTATTTTCCAGGAGTTACGCATGTTGAGGGCGGAGAAAGGCCTCACCTCCTCCCCGGGCCCCTCCCCCTCGCCCGAATGAAGTTCGGGCGAGGGGGAGGGGGAAAGAGGGATTTGGGGGCGGCGGCGAAGCCGCCGCCCCCAAATCCCTCTTCATCCTCCCTCTCCCCTGGCCGCAGGCCAAGGGGAGAGGGGAGACAGAGGGGGGTGAGGGGCAGCAAAGCCCAGCGGATGCGAAATAGATTTGATGAACCTCTGGGGGTGTCAACTTTCATTCAGCGCGGCCTGGAGGGCTTCCAGGGCGACCCGCGCGCAGGCCCGGCGCGCGGGCCGCAGGTCCATCCCCAGCCACTGGACGACGTCCGCCTCCCCAAGCCGACGCAGTTCCTCCAGCGGCCGTCCCTGGATATGTTCGGTCAGCATAGACGCGGCGGCCATGGCGATGACGCATCCCTCGCCGGTGAAGGCGGCCTCCGCTACGGCCCCCGTCCCGTTCAGGCGCAATTCCATCCGTACCCGGTCGCCGCAGAGGGGGTTTTCGGCCTCGCCGACCCGGTCCGGGGCCGTCAGATGTCCCCGGTGGCGGGGGTGCTGGTAGTGGTCCAGGATGCGCTCCCGGTATGGGGTGGGCATTCAGCCTCCGGCGGTTCGGCGGTACGCAGCCAGGCCGCCGCGCAGGGCGACCAGTGGGGAGAGGGCACAGCGGCGGCGGTTCGGCGGGATGGGCGCATCCAGCCAGCCGATCACCTCCTCTTCGGTCAACGCTTCCAGTTCCTCCAGCCGTTTCCCCTGCAGGTGCTCGGTGAAGATGGAGGCCGACGCCATACTGATCATACATCCCTCTCCCTCAAAGGCCACCTGAGCGACCCGGCCGTCGGGGCCCAGAGCCATCTCCAGGTGGACCTGGTCGCCGCAGGACGGGTCGTCGCTATCGGCGACGATGTCCGGCGCAGGGAGCCGCCCCCAGTTGCGGGGGTGGGCGTAGTGGTCCAGGATGGTTGGGGAATACAGAGTGCTCATATTTGACACCAACCAGGGGATGGTTCATAATTGGTGACGCTTTTGGGTGGGGGATTTCTTGCCCTCACCCCCTCCCCGGCCCTCCCCTCTCCCGCTCGCTTTCAGCGGCGGGAGAGGGGAGGGAGTTGAGGGAGGGGTTTTGCGGCGGCCTTCGGC